>DASZDB010000569.1:0-10981 GCA_035942495.1 Solirubrobacteraceae bacterium | reverse complement strand
GCCAACGAGCTGTGGGAGCGCATGTGGCTCAGCTCCGTCGACGTGCCCGGACCGCTCGTCGACGAGCTCGTCGCAGCCTGCCGCTCCCTGCGGATCCACGCCGTGATCGGCGTCAACGAGCGCGAGTCCGAGCGGCCCGGGCCGCTGTCCAACACGATGCTCTGGCTCGGCCCCGACGGGCTGCTGCACAAGCACCGCAAGCTCATGCCGACGCAGCACGAGCGGCTGTTTCACGGCATCGGCCGCGGCGACGACCTGCGGGCGGTCGACACCACCTGCGGGCGGATCGGCGGCCTGATCTGCTGGGAGAACCGCATGCCGCTCGCGCGCTACGCGATCTACCGCCAGGGGCCGCAGATCTGGGTCGCCCCGACGGCCGACGACTCCGACGGCTGGATCGCGCAGATGCGCGCGATCGCGATCGAGTCCGGCGCGTTCGTGATCTCCGCGCCCCAGTACATCCCGACCGCGGCCTTCCCCGCCGACTTCCCGCTCGCGCTGCCCGATCGGGACGTCATCGGCAACGGAGGCGCCGTGATCATCGAGCCGACCTGGGGCCGGATCGTCGCCGGCCCGCTCTACGGCGAGGAAGGCATGCTCGTCCATGACTGCGACCTGCGGGCGGGCCTGCACGCCAAGCGCCTGTTCGACGTCGTCGGTCACTACTCGCGCGACGACGTGCTCGACGGGCTGCTGGCAGCCGCCCCGGCCGAGCGCGGCGACATCCAGTCCGCCGCCACCGCCACCGACGGACATCAGGAGGCGGCAGCGGTCACGTTGAAGCCACCACGCTGACGTTCCGTCGTCGTCGGCGGCTCAGCCGCGGACCAGCACCACCTCGTATTGCGCTGCTGTGGGCGGCACGCCCGTGTCGAACTTGGCGTTGACCACCGCAAGCCGCCTGCCGTAACGAGCCGCGGTGGCCGGTACCTGAAAGCGCCTGCTGGTGATGACCCGCTCGACGACGCCCGAACGAAGACGGGGGCCGAGCCGGATCCGCGTCACCCGGTTGCTGTTCTGAACCGCCCACAGCCGTCTGCCCTGCAGCACGATGCCGTCGACGCCGGGAACGCGGATCCCTGCGACGGTGGCGCTCCTGCCGGTGCGGGTATCGACCGTGTAGAGCCTGCCGTTGGCCGAGTGCGCCACGATCAACGTCCTCCCACCGCCCGTGGCCCGGATGCCGTTGAGGTTGAATTCTCCGCTTGTGTCCGCGGCCGGCCCGCTGAGTGCCAGGGTCCTGAACGGCCCCGGCTTGCCCGTCCGGCTCAGCGGGACGAAGAAGAGCTTGGCCTGCTTGGAGTCGGTGAACCAGGCGCCGCGCTGCGTGACCGCCACGTCGTTGATCACGCTTGCTTGCGCAGCGCCGAACTGGTAGCTGGCGACAGTCGCGCGCGTGCGGGTGTCGTAGACGTACGCCTGACCGGTGAAACCACCCGCGACGAACAGCAGACGGCGTGCGGGATCGAGCGCCATGCCGACCGCCTGGCGACCGTCCGGCGCATCGATGAACACCCTGGCGGTTCCGCGCCGGAAGTCGCCGCGGAAGATGTCACCGCGAAACAGGTCTCCCGCGAAGAACGTGGCGCCCCGCCCGGCGGCAATGCCCTCCGCCGAGCTGGCGCCGGGCAGCACGATGACCGATGCGGGCGCCGACGCGACCGCGGGCACAGCCAACGCGATGATCAGGGCGAGCACGACGAGGGGCGCGATCCCCCTCCGGATCGGGGCCGTCGAATCGATCCTTGCAAGCCGGTACATCAGCGTCGCCCTCCCGTCCAGCTGCTCGCCGCTCATTATCGCGCGCGCTGCCGCTCGGATGCAAGAAGTTCAGGAGCTTGCCTGCGTCGCGTAGATGCGGGTACTGCAGCGCGCGTGAAGAGCGCGCTGATCGTCGTCGACATGCTCAACGAGTACGAGCACGAGGACGCCGAGGTCCTCGTCGAGAGCGTCCGCGCGGCGCTGCCGGCGATGCGTCACCTCGTGGAGCGCGCGGGACAGGAGGACACGCCGACTGTCTACGTCAACGACAACTATGGCGACTGGGGCGCCGGCCGCCCGGAGCTCGTCGAGCGAGCGATCGCGGGCCGCGCCCGCGAGGTCGTCGAGCCGATCGCGCCGCCCGACGGCAGCTGGTTCATCTCCAAGGCGCGCCACTCGATCTTCTACGAGACGCAGCTGGAGTACCTCCTGCGCGAGCAGTCGATCGAGCGCGTCGTCCTCATCGGCCAGGTCACGGAGCAGTGCATCCTGTACTCGGCGCTCGATGCCTACGTGCGCCACTTCAACGTCGCGGTGCCGTGCGATGCGGTGGCCGGGATCCACCCCGATCTCGCCGATGCGGCGCTGCGCATGATGGAGCGCAACATGCGCGCCGACATCACGCGCGCAGCGGACTGCGCGCTGGCCCGATCGGGGCGATGAACGGCGAAATCGCCTAATCGGGTAACGACCTCTCGACGCCGGATCCGCCGGCCCGAGACGACGAGGTGCAAACGAATGGCTCAGTTCATGCTCTTGATCTACGGCGACCCCGCCAACGCTCCCGGTCCCGACGAGGAGGCGGCGCAGTACGAGGCGTGGACGAACTACACGAATTCGCTCGTCGCGTCGGGCGCGCTGGTCGCGGGCGCCCCGCTGGAGGACGCCGAACAGGCGGTGACGCTGCGCGTCCGCAACGGCGAGCTCCAGAGAAGCGACGGCGCCGCGGTCGACACGCAGGAGATGCTGGGCGGGTACTACGTCGTCGAGGCGGCCGACCAGGCCGCGGCCGAGGCGATGGCGGCGCAGATGCCGAACATCGAGTACGGCTCGGTCGAGGTGCGCCCGGTCGTCGTGTTCCCCGACTCCCCATAGGTGGCGCGGGACGAGCGCCGTGGCCGCGCGGGACGCGGCCGCGGGGCTCGTGAGCGCGGCGGCGACGTTGTAGCGTGGCGACGGTGGCCGATCCGCTCTTTCGCCTCGCCTGCGCGCCCGGCGTGCTCGCCGCCGCGCCCGACGGCTGGGTCGCCACGATGCTCGAGCAGGGCGAGGTCGCGGTGCTCGTCGACGACGGCGGCCTGGACGCGATCACGGCCCTCGCCCACGAGCTGGACATGGTCACCGTGCCGGTCCTGCGCGCCGAACGGACGCGCGAGCAGCAGGAGGCGACGGTGATGGCCTACGCCGCCGCCAAGCCGCTCATCTGGATCGCCGCGTCGTTCGGCGAGGCCGCGGCCGATTGGGCCCACAGGCGCGGCCCGATGACGCTGCTCGTCGAGTCTCCCGGCCCGCTGGCCGACGAGGAGCGCAAGCGCGTGGAGCGCTTCGCCGTCATCCTCGGGCGCCAGGCCGAGTAGAGGCGCTCTAGGACCTGCGCACGTCGAAGGTCATGACGGCTTGCACGCCGTCGCCGTCGGTCTTCGTCGTCATCACGAGCGCCTCGTCGAAGATCCCGTCCGAGTCGTTGCCCTGGTCGCGCATGCCCCGCGCGGAGTACGCCGGCGCGGCGTAGACGCGGTCGGAGAGCGCGTCGTCGAAGTACAGCTGCGTCGTCAGGGCGGTCGTCGCGTCGAGGTGCACCTTGACGTGGATGTGCGCGGTGCGGCCGGGGTACCACCCGGGGTAGATCGTCGTGAACTCCACGATGCCGTCGTTGTTCGTGACCTGTGCCCCGCGCAGGTAGCGCGAGGCTGTCGGTGCCTGGCCGCCCCCGCCGCCTCCCCGGCCGCCGGTCCCGTCGCCGCCGCCGTCGAAGCCGGAGTACGCGCCGCCGGCGTCGGCATGCCAGATGTCGACGACCGCGTCGGGCAGCGGGTCGCAGGAGCCCGCGTCGCGCACGCGCAGCGCCAGGCGCAGCCGCCTGCCCTCGCGATCCTCGCGGATGTCGCGGCGGATCTTGTCGGCGTCGAAGTAGTACGGGCCCTCGGTCTGCTCGGGCGTGACCGCGCAGCTGGCGCTCTCGTCAAACAGCGCCTCGGTCGCGCTCGACGTCGTCGTCTTCGGCTCGACGGTGGCGGTCGCGCCGTCGGTCGTCTCGACGGTCGCCCTGCCTGCGGCGCCGTCATTGCCGCAGGCGGCCAGCAGCCCGCCGAGGCTGACCGTGCCCAGGGCGCCCAGCGCCTGGCGGCGGCTGAGTCGCGTCTTCATCGGGTCTCCGGACATGGCGCCAGCCTAGGCCGCCACCGTAAGAGCCGGCTGAGAATCGATCCCCGGCTCGCAGGTTCGGGGCCACAGCTCGGTGCATTAGCCTCAACGGCCAGATGGCGACGCAGCCCGCTCCCCAGAACCTCGATCCCGCCGCCCTCCTGGAAGCCGCTCCCGACGAGGAGTTCGCGCTCATCGAGCTGCGCCTGGACTGGCCGCCGGACCTCGAGATCTATCCCGCGCACATGCAGCTGTGGCTGCGCTGCTTCGTCATCACGACGGACCCGCTGGGCTGGATCCCCGATCGCGGGGAGGCGTGGACGGCGGTCACCGTCGAGGACGACGTGCTCGAGGTCGATCTGTACCTGACGGTCGCGGCCGTCCGGGCCGCGATGGAGGAGTTCGATGGCGACATGGCCGCGGCGATCGGTAAGTACGCCGGCACCGTGATGGCGGCCGCGCTCGCGCGCGAGGAGGAGCTCATCGGCGGCGAGTACCCGCGCCGCGCCGCGCGCGGCGAGACGCCGCGTCTGCTGGCCGACCTCGATGGCGACCACGGCGCGTTCGCGCGTCCCTCGATCCAGGCCCGGCGCAGCTGGAGCGCGGTCGGCCTCGGCGCGCTGACCGATCTCGTCCAGCACGCCTTCGGCGCCGTCGACCTCGACCGCTCGAACGTCGTCCTCGATCCCGTCGAGCCGGTCAGCGAGGAGTGTCCGGCCTGCCAGGGCAAGGCCTTCGGCTATCCGTCGAGCCTCGAGGAGGCCAAGGAGTCGCTGTGCGAGCCGCACAGGGCGGTCGCGAAGATCGTCAACACCGAGCGGATCGCCCATGCGCGGCACTCGAATCCGGCCGGCTGGCGGGCGATCGACAAGGCGGTCATGCGCATCAACAAGCTGCCCGAGCCGATCTTCGCGCCGCAGCCGCCGCGCGTCGTCGGCGAGACGCCTGCCCGCAACGACCCGTGCTTCTGCGGCAGCGGCAAGAAGTACAAGAAGTGCCACGGCGCGTGAGCGACTCCGGCGCGCTCACCGGCGGCTGCCTGTGCGGCGGCGTGCGCTTCGCGCTCGCCGTGCCGCCCGAGACGGCCGGCTACTGCCACTGCACGCGCTGCCAGGGGCGCACGGGGTCGGCGGCGTCGGCGCAGGCCTTCGTCGACGGCGACGCGCTGCGCTTCGCCGCGGGCGAGGAGCTCGTGCGGGGCTGGCGTCATCCCGCCGGCGGGATGGAGAAGTGCTTCTGCCGTCGCTGCGGCGCGCACCTCGGCAGCCGCGACCCCGAGACCGGGGTCTGGCGGGCGATCCGGATGTCGGCCTTCGACGGCGATCCGGGAGTGCGCCCGAGCTTCCGCGCGTACGTCGCCTACGCCGCGCCGTGGGAGCCGATCCCCGACGACGGCCTGGATCGCTTCGACGAGGCGCGCGGCTGACGCGCCGGCCGCCAGCGGATCCCGCACGCTGCGCAGTGCCACGGCACCTACCCGCGCAGGGGTGCGCGCCCCGAGTGCGCCTTACGCGGGCATGCGGTGCATCGCCTCTGCCTCCTCGACGCTGACGATCTGCCGTCCGAGCGGCAGGAACGCCACCGGCACGAGCTTGAAGTTCGCGAGCCCGAGTGGGATGCCGATGATCGTCAGACACAGCAGGATGCCCGTGAGCAGGTGCGCGAGCGCCAGCCACCAGCCGCACAGCAGCACCCAGATGACGTTGCCGATCCCGCTCGCCGCGCCTGCGTCTGCGCGCATGACGACCGTCGAGCCGAACGGCCACAGCGCGTAGGCGGCGATCCGCAGCGCGGCGATCCCGAACGGAATCGTGATGATGAGCACGAAGCAGATCAGCGCGGCGAGCGCGTAGCCGATCGCCAGCCACAGCCCCGACAGGACGAACCAGATGACGTTCAGCACGACGCGCATGGCGGATGGTTGCCCTCACGGGACAGGAGGCGAAACCGCAGGGGGACGGATGTCCGGCCTCACGGGGAGCGCCACCAGCCGGGCTCGTGGGCGATCAGCTCGTCGTCGAGCACGAGGAAGTCCAGCCCGAGGCGCCGGAAGGCGCCCGCGGCGTCGGCGACACTCGAGACGATCGGCTCGCCGCGCCCGTTGAAGGACGTGTTGATGAGCGCGCCGCCGGCTCGTTCCCCCCACTCGCCGAGCAGCGCGGGCAGGACGTCGGGGCAGCCGGGGTCGAGCTCCTGCGGACGCGTGGTGCCGTCGACATGGACAGCGGCCGGCAGCTGCCCGGTCCCCGCGTCGGAGACCGGCGTGCCGGCGAGCATGTAGTCCGACAGGCGCGGCCGCGGCTGCCAGAGCGCCGCCGCGCGCGGGCGCAGCGCGGCGGCGCCGAACGGCCGCCAGGGCTCTCGCCCCTTGATCGCGTTGAGGCGCCGCTGCATCTGCGGCGTGCTGGGGTCGGCGACGATCGAGCGATGGCCCAGCGCGCGGGGACCGATCTCGCCCGGGCCGTCGACGATCGCGCCGATCCGGCCGGCGCACAGCGCGGCGCAGGCGCGCTCGAGCGACAGCGGCTCGCGGTGCAGGCCGTCCAACGCGCCATTGGCGAGGGCGGCGCCGCCGGACGACGGACCGAGGAACGCCGAGATGCAACCGTCCGCGTGGCGCGCGCGCGGCGGCGCGACGTGCCAGGCCGCGCCGAGCGCGGTCCCGGCGTCATGCGGCACGGGCGGCGCGAAGACCGGACCGCGCAGCCGCCCGTTGGCCTTGCAGTTCAGCGCGACGCCGCCGGCGAGGCAGAGGTTCTCGCAGCCCGTGACCTCGCGGGCGAGCGCGGCGAGCCCGAGTACGGCCTGCTCGACGGCCTCCTGGGCGGACACGGCCACCTGCACGGCGAGCGGGTCGAGCTGCAGCTCGTCACGCGCCCGCGCCACGCGGCGACCGCCGGCGAGGTCTTTGAAGCGCGCCGTCCACGCATGCAGGTACCGGTTGAAGCCGTCGCCGTCGTCAACGCCGTCGGGTCCCGCCGGCTGCCCCCCCGGCAACAGCTCCCACGGTTCGATCCCCGCGGCCCGCCCGTACGCCGACAGCCCCATGAGCTTGCCTGCCTGCAACGGCCCGAAGCCGACGAAGCGACAGGCGGCGTCGTACATGTAGCCGAGCGAGTGCGAGCGCGGCCAGACGCGCTTTCGCACGAGCGGCCCGTGCCGGTCGGCGCGGTAGATCGAGATGCTCTCGTCGTCGCCGTTGCCGTCGATCACGAGCACCGCGGCCTCGTCGAAGTCCGATGCTTGGAACGCGATCGTCGCGTGCGCGAGGTGATGGCCGACGAAGCGCACCTCGGGCATGTCGTGCAGCGAGCAGTCCAAGCCGACGTAGCGCTTCAGCCATGCGGGCGTGTCCTCCAGATGCCACTGCACGCCGTACAGCCGCGCGGCGAGCGGGACGTCCCAGCCGATCGCGACGAGCTCGACGTCGCCGAGCGTAGCCCCCGCCTGCGCGAGGCAGTGCGCGACCGCGAGCAGCGGGCCGCTGCGCTCGGCGTGCTTGGTGCGGCTGAGGCGCTCCTCCTCACAGAACGCCAGCAGCGCGCCGTCGCGCGAGACCAGGCATGCCGCGGGGTCGTGCCAGCCCGTCGGCGGGGCGTTGACGCCGAGGATCACGGCGCGCACCCTCGCACGTTTCGGCCTGGTCTGCCCCGTGCCGCCTCAGCGGCCGATACGGAAGCGCACGAGGCGCGACGCGGAGTCGTTGCCGGCGTCGTCGGTCGCCCTGATCGCGAGGCGGTGGCGGCCCGCGGTGCGCAGCCGTCCCAGCGCCACGCGGCGCGTGCCCGCACGCAGCGCGCGCGTCACCACGCGCACGGTGCCCCAGCGCCCGCGGCGCGGGCGCTGCACGGCGATCCGCAGCCGCGCGTCCTCGCTGAGGCGCAGCGTCAGGACGCGCCCGGCCTTCGTGCGCAGGACCCGCGCGCGCGTGATCCGCGGGGCGAGCGCATCGTCGGGCGGCGGCAGGTACTCGCTGCGCATGACGCCGGCGCGCATCCGCTGGGGGTGATCGCCGACGGGGATCGTGGCGACGACGCGCTCGTCGGCGTAGGAGATGACCGTGACCTTGTCGTCGCCGCTGGCCGAGACGAAGCAGAGGTCGCCGTCGGCGGAGTTCGTCGCCCAGTACGGCTTGCGGCCGGAGTCCAGGATCGTGTGCGAGAAGTCGTCGCGGTCCACGATCGCCGCGTAGTCGGACATCGTGCCCGCCACGCAGAGCTTCGTGCCCTCGCGGTTCATGGCGATCCCGTGGTGCGCCGAGTCCAGCAGGTACGCCTCGCGCGGCAGCGTCCGCGCCTCGGCCGACAGCGGCAGGTTCGCGATCCGCACCGGCGTGCGCTTCTCGAGATCGAACTCGACGAACCCGTGCAGGAAGGAGAGCTGCAGGTAGGCCAAGCGCTCGTCGGGCGACAGCACCATCGGCCGCACGGCCGCGCTCATGCCGGGGTGCCCGGCGGCGGCCAGCGCGGCGCCGACGTCGATGCGCTGGAGGATCTCGTACGTCCGCGCGTCGACGATCTGAAAGAAGCGCCTGCCCTTCGTCGCGTCGAGCTCGGGCCGGTCCAGCGGGGTGTAGACGCTGCCGATGCTCGCGTGGAAGATGCGCGTGCCGTCGCGCGAGAAGTTGTTCTCGTGCGGCTGGTCGCCCGAGGCGAACTCGCCGACGATCACGCCTCGCTGCGCGTCGATGACATGGACTTTGCCGGCGGTCGAGGCGGACACGAGCAGCCGCGTACCGTCCGGCGAGAGCGCCATGTGGTCGGAGCGATAGCCGTCGACCTTCAGGCGCCAGGCGACCTGCCGCGTGCCGAGGTCCAGCGCGATGACGTCGGCGAGGCTCGGCCGCGAGACGTAGAGAAAGCGGCCGTCGGGCGAGGTGAACGCGTCGTCGACGTACTGCACGTGGCCCTCGCCGACGAGCAGGCTGTTGGCGTTGAAGAACCCGAGCGCCACGGGATCGCCCGCGATCTCCGCGCGGCGCTGCGCGAGGTCCGGGACGATGTTCAGCCGCGTGAGGACCTTGTGCGCGCGGGGGTCGACGACGTCCGCGGTCCCGTCCCAGTTGTTGCCGACGACGAGCACCTCGCGGGTGGCCGGCGCGGCGTTCGCGGCCGGTGCAGGCGGGCCTGCGACGAGTGCCAGCGCCACGCCCACGACGGCGGCAACCGATGCGCGTGGTCGGAAGGCGCTCACGATCGAGCGATCGTAGCCGCGACCGGCGACCGCGCCCAAGCGCGTAGGCGCCCAGGTGGCCGCGGCGGCCTGCGAGGGGTTTTCGCCGCGCCCGGGAGGGCATATCCTTTCGCCGTGGCGCGCTTTGAGCTCAGCGAGCGGTGGTGCAGCTGGAAAGGTGTCGACGTGATCTTCGTCGCGGCGCGCGCGGCGATCGAGGCCGGGCCGCTCGATCCGCCGATCTGCGAGGTCGTCTTCGACGAGGACTACGAGCCGTTCACCGTCTACACGCTGGAGGAGGCGCGCGAGCACCTCGGTCACAGCCACGTGCGGTCGATGGAGATCATCATCACGCACATCGACGAGGACGAAGCACGCATCACGCTGCACTACAGCGGCGACCGGCTGCAGCTCAACGGCTACGGGAGCGACTGGACGCGCGCACGCGCGGCGTATGACGCGGCGCAGGCCGAGCTCGCCGGCCACTTCGGGATCACGACGTTCAAGCTCCCGCAGCTGCCTCGCGACACAGTCGCCGAGACGCGCAAGCGCCTGGTGATCGAGGAGCTCGAGGCGGCGCTCGAGAACGTCGACTCGGGCCTCGACGATCGCTGAGCCGTCAGCGGGTAGCACCCTCGGCATGACTGCCGTCGAGATGCCCGCCGGCTACGCGCCGACCGGCGGGGCCGTCGACGAGACGTTCGACGCCGAGGGCGCCGTCCGCCCCGCGTACGCCGCCGTCCTCGCCGCGCTCGAGGCGGCGTCGCCGGCCACGGCCGCCGAAACGATCGCCGCCGGCGTGCAGCGCGACAGCGTCGTGCACGGCGCCGACGACAGCGCCCATCCGCTCAACGTCGATGCGCTCCCGCGGGTGTTCGCCGCCGACGAGTGGACGCGGCTCGCCGCCGGGCTCGAGCAGCGCGTCGCCGCGCTGGAGGCGTTCGTGGCCGACGCGTTCGGCGCCCGTGAGGCGTTTCGCGCGGGCGTCGTGCCGGCCGACCTGCTCGATCGCTGCCCGTGGTTCGAGCACGAGATCGCGGCGCTGCCCCAGCGCGGCCCGCGGATCGGTGTCGCCGGTCCTGACGTCGTGCGCGACGCGCAGGGAGAGTTGCGCGTCCTCGAGGACAACATCCGCACGCCGACGCTGATGGCGTTCGCGCTCGCCGCGCGGCGGCTCGTTGCGCCGACGCTGCCGGGAGCGCCCCCGCCCCGGCCGATCGAGGACGCGCTGCGCAGCGGGCTGCTCGAGTTGGGCGGCGGCGACGCCGCCGTCATCCTCGGCCGCGAGCCCGGCAACCTCGTGTGGTGGGAGCTCGAGCAGCTCGCGCAGCTGACGGGCTGGCCGCTCGTCGGCCTCGACGATCTCGCCCAGCGCGACGGGCGCGTCGTGCTGCGCGAGGACGGCTCGCGGGTCGACCTCGTGTGGCGGCGCACGAACGAGGACCGGCTGCGCGGCGACGACGGCGAGCTCACCACGCTCGGCTCGCTGTTGCTCGACCCGCTGCGCCGGGGCACGGTACGCGTGCTCAACGCCTTCGGCACCGGCGTCGCCGACGACAAGCGCACGTACGTCTACGTCGAGCGGCTCGTGCGCTTCTTCTGCGGCGCCGAGCCGCTGCTGCGGTCCGTACCGGCGTGGGACCTCGCCGTCGACGAGCAGCGCGCCGAGGCGCTGGCGCGGCTC
>DASZDB010000568.1:0-4900 GCA_035942495.1 Solirubrobacteraceae bacterium | reverse complement strand
GCCTCTGCGGCCACGGCAACTTCGACCTCGCGGCCTACGACGCGTACCTCGCAGGCACGCTGGAGGACCCGGAGTTCTCGCAGGGCGACATGGATACGGCGGTGGCGGAGCTGCCCGAGGGGGCGCCTTCGCTGGCGTAGCCACGCGCGCCGCGCTCGTTCGCTTCGCGGCGTGAGGCGCGGCTGGACGAACGTGGTCGACCTGCATCGACGAGCGAGTCAGTTCGTTCGGGTGGCGGCGTTCGTTCCGGAGCCTGCGGCGGGGGTCTTGCGCGAAACGTCCCGCATAGGCGCGTATTACGCAAGACCCTCGCAGTGCCACGGCCCCGCCGGCCCTGGACGCAACGCGACGCCCGAACAACCTGACACCCTCAAAGCCGCAGTTCGACGACGCCGACACAGCACCAGCGCCGCGCGACAGCGCACGCCCCAGGCGAAGCCGCCCCTCAGGCGGCGCGCTGCTGCAGCGCCGCGTCCCCGCGGGCCGCCGGCTCCTTGCCCCAGCGCGTCTCGCGGGCGTAGTTCATCAGCGCGGGGAAGTACTTCGACAACGGCGGCGGGCAGGCGCCCAGCAGATCGCGCGCGCGCCGCGCGTCGAACGTGCAGCGCACGCTGAAGTACGGCACCAGGGCGCCGGCGCGCTTCTCGGCGCCCTCGTCCTCGCCGAGCGCGACGAACACCGGAGGCTCGGCATCGAACGCCTCGGCGGCCATCGTCGCAAGCTCGGCGTTCGTCGGCGCCTCGTCGCCGGCGACGATGTGAAAGGCGCCGCCGCGCACGGGCCCGCGCACGAGCTCGAGCAGGGCGTCGGCCACGGTGTCGACCGGCACGATGTCCAGGCACGCGCGCGGATCGCCGGGGACGGTGGGAAACAGCCCGCGGGCGAACGCCTGCAGCGGCCAGTAGATGACGTTGAACGCCTGCGTCCAGCCGGTCGCGCTGTCGCCGACGATGACGCTCGGGCGCACGATCGCGGCGGGCAGACCGCTGTCGGTGACGATCTGCTCGGCCTCGAGCTTCGTCTGCTCATACGTGTTGCGAAAGCTCTGGCCGACGTCACCGTCGTGCTCGCTGACAAGCCCGTCGCGGTCGCCCGCGACGTAGGCCGTCGAGACGTGCACGAAGCGCTCCAGCGACCCGCGCGCGTACGCCAGCGACGCGAGCTTGACGACCTCGCGCGTACCCTCGACGTTGATCCGCCGCGCCTCGTCCAGCGGCAGCGTGAAGCTGATCGACGCCGCGCAGTGCACCACCGTCGTCACCATGCTGGACAGCCGGTCGCTGGACAGCGGCGACAATCCCAGCCCGGGCGACTCGAGGTCGGCGGCAAGCGCCCGGACGCGCCCGCGGTGCGGGCGCACGCCGGGCGCGACGAGCGTCTCGAGCAGGTCGTCGATCCGCGCCTGCGCGGCGCGGTCGTCAGCGGCGCGAACGAGCGCGACGACGTCGAGGTCGGTCTGCTCGAGCAGGCGCGCGAGCAGCTCCATCCCGACGAACCCGGTCGCGCCGGTCAGCAGCAGCGTGCCGCGAGACGACGCGGTCATGCGGCCTCCAAGCACAGCGTCGCGTTGTGGCCGCCGAACCCGAACGAGTTCGACAGCGCGACCGGCGGGCGCCCGTTGGACATCTGCAGCGGACGCGCCGTGCCGGGCACGTAGTTGAGGTCCATGCCCTCCTCGGGCTCCTCCCAGCCGATCGTCGGCGGGGCGACGCGATCGCGCAGGGCGAGGATCGTCGCGACGGCCTCGACGGCGCCGGCCGCGCCGAGCAGATGCCCGATCGCGGACTTCGTCGACGAGATCGGGACGTCGCCCGCGCGCTCGCCGAACACGGTCTTCAGCGCCATCGTCTCGGCGCGATCGTTGAGCTGCGTCGACGTGCCGTGGGCGTTGACGTAGTCGACGAGGGCCGCCTCGACGCGCGCGTCGGCGAGCGCGATCTGCATCGCCCGCGCGCCACCGCGACCCTCGGCGTGCGGCGCCGTGATGTGGTGCGCGTCGCCGGTCGAGCCGTAGCCGCGCACGGTCCCGAGGATGTTCGCCCCGCGGGCGCGGGCCGCGTCGCCCGCCTCGAGCACGAGCACGCCCGCGCCCTCGCCCATGACGAAGCCGTCGCGGCGGTTGTCGAACGGTCGCGAGACGCCACTCGGCGAGATCGCGCCCATCCGGCCGAAGGCCGCGCGCGAGAGCGGGGTCAGCGGCGCCTCGGCCGCGCCCGTGACCATCGCCTCGGCCTCGCCGTGCTGGATCATCCGCAGCGCGGTGCCGATCGCGTGGGTGCCCGCCGCGCAGGCCGAGACGACGCTGAAGACCGGGCCGCGCAGTCCGTGGCGAAGCGACAGCGCGGCCGATCCGGCGTTGCTCATCATGAGCGGGATGGCGAGAGGCGACACGGCGTCCGCGCCGTGGTCGCGCAGGGTGTCGTGGTTGTCCTCGAGCGTGCCGATCCCGCCGATGCCGGTGCCCAGCACGCAGCCGATGAGCTCCGGGTCGTAGGGCAGCTCGTCGGTCCAGCCGGCCTCGTCGAGCGCCTCGGCGCCGGCCGCGATCGCCAGCTGCGTCGAGCGGTCGGCGCGGCGCGCCTCCTTGGACGACATGTGGTCCGTGGGGTCGAAGTCCGCGCACGTCGCCTCGCCGTCGCGGATGCCGCACGCGCCGTTCGTCCAGCGGTCGTGCAGCGTCCGGGCACCCCCGCCAAGCGGCGTGACGGCCCCGACTCCGGTGATGACGACGTCGCGCAAGGTCACCCCCGGACGCGCGCGACGACGAGGTCGACGACGTCGCCGACGGTCTTGATCTTCTTGAAGTCGGCGCTCTCGAGGTCGATGGCGTAGCGGTCCTCGACGACCTGCGTGAGCTCGACGAGGTCCAGCGAGTCGACGTCGACGGACTCGAGCGTGGCGTCACGCGACAGCGCCTCGGGGTCGGCGCCGAACTCGGCGAGTGCCTCGATGACGACGGCTTCGATGTCCTGCGGCTGTGTCTGGGTGGTGGCCATGGCTGGTCTCCTTGGTTGCGAAGTCGCTTTGAGGAAGGGGTTCAGGCGGCGCGCGCGCCGCGCGAGAAGCACGGCGGGCGGCGTGTTGTCGAGCCCGCGTCCAGCGTCTCGGGCCGACGGCGTGGGCACAACCCGCTCCCCCCACCGGTGGGAAGGCGCACCCCCCGGGTGGGGGGTCCATAGGCAAACGGCAGTGCTTCTGCCTGGACCAGTTGGCGAAAACCTCAGCCTCGGACTGTCCGGACCGGCTGGGGACTAGTTCAGCAGCCCTGTCCGCTGCGCCTTCTGCACGGCCTCGGCGCGGTTGCGCACGTCGAGCTTGCGATACAGCGCGCTCGTGTGCTCCTTGACGGTTTGCGGTGACAGGTGCAGCGCCAAGGCGATCTCGCGGTTCGTCGCGCCGCCGGCGATGCGCTCGAGCACCTCGCGCTCGCGCCCGGAGAGCGTCAGCGCACCGCTGGGGGACGCCGTTGCGGGCTCGAAGAGCGCCATGCCAAGCGCGACCATCCGCACCGCACGGGCGACGTCGGCGGCGGGCCAGTCCTTCGGGACGAAGCCGCTTGCGCCGCAGGCGCGCGCCGTCGCCGGCGAGATCCGCCCGGCGCCGGAGATGAGCAGCACCCGCAGCTCGGGGCGCTCGGTGAGCAGCCGCTCGCAGACCTCCGGCCCGGACTCGTCGCCGAGGAAGAGGTCGACGAGCGCGACGTCCGGCGCATGCTCGCAAGTCAGCGCGAGCGCCTCGTCGCCATTGCTCGCCGACAGGCAGCGCGCGACCCAGTCCAGCTCGCCGAGCATCGTGCGAAAGCCCCAGTGCACGACGTCGTGGTCGTCGACGACGAGCACGCAGAGGCGATCGGCGTCGGACTCGTTCACGAGGAGCCGTTGCCTCCCGGCAGCGGCACGACGAGCCGCACGACCCACGTGCCCGGCGCGCGCTCGCCGAACTCCACCAGCCCACCTGACTGCAGCGCCTCGAGCGCGGCGAGCCGCAGCCCCACGCCGGTCGATGCCGTGCGTTCGAGCGGCACGCCGTCGTTCTCGACCTCGACGACGAGCGTCCCCTCGCGGGTGTGCGTGCGCACGACGATGCGCCGCGCGTCGGAGTGCTTGCGCGCGTTGCGCACCGCCTCGGTGAGCACCGACTGCGCGAGCGGCTCGAGCGCTGCCGGCACGTCGACGATCGGCCCTTCGACGATCACGCCGAGGTCGGCGTGCTCGGCGCAGAGGCGGTCGAGCTCGGCGCGCAGCGTCGTGCCGGTGGGCTCCGACGAGCGCCCGAGCGGGCGCTGCAGCGCCGAGCGCAGCTCGCCGAGCGCGGCCCCCACCTCGCGCGCGCAGCGGGCGCGCGCCTCGGCCGACAGCGGCTGCTCGGAGGAGAGCACGAGCGAGACGCCGAACAGCCGCTGGACAACGCCCTCGTGGATGCCGCGGGCGAAGTCGATGCGCTCCTCGAGCTCGCGCGCACGCTCACCGACCGTCGTCGCGATCCGCGACGTCGACGCGAGGGCGAGCGTCTTGCCGAGGATCCACAGCAGGTCGCGGTGGCGCTCGTCCAGCGGCTCCGCGCCCGCCTCGGGCTCGGCGATGATGACGCCCAGCCAGCGGCCCGCGGCGACGATCGGCACGTAGACGATGGGATGGTCGCCGACGAGCTCGGCGAAGTCTTCGGAGATCTCGTGGCCGCGATCGCCGAGCACCTCGATGACGCGGTCCTCGGTCAGCGCCTGGCGCGCGACCGGCGCCGACTCGACGGTGATCTCGCCGGACGTCAGGCGGTCGAGGGCGATCCCGTGCGCGCCTGCCGCGTGGACGCGGCGGCGGGCGTCGTCGTAGCGGAAGATGACCGCGCGGCGCATCTGCGCCAGGCGGCAGACCGCCTCCGCCAGGCGCGAGTAGAACTCCTC
>DASZDB010000567.1:0-1989 GCA_035942495.1 Solirubrobacteraceae bacterium | reverse complement strand
GCGGTGGTCGGGTCGGCTCCGGCTCCGGCGGCGGCCGGGCGCGCCGCGGGCGGGGCGTCCGCGACCGCCGCGCGCACGTCGGCCGTGCTCAGGCGCTGCGTGACGCTGCCCGCTGAGGTCGGGTGCTCGTCGGCCGCGCGCTCGTCGCCGATCTCCTCGAGGCGAAACAGGACGACGGTGATGTTGTCGCGCCCGCCGGCCGCGTTGGCGGCGGCGATCAGCGCTTGACCGGCGTCTGTCAGCGTGCGCGCCGCGCGCACGATGTCCGCCACCTCGGCCTCGGGGACCATCGACGTCAGCCCGTCGCTGCACAGAAGGAAGACATCCCCGGCGACGCCGCGCCAGGAGCGCGTGTCGACGACGACGTCGGGCTCGGGCCCCAGGGCGCGCGTGATGATCGAGCGCTGCGGGTGCTCGTCGGCCTCCTGCGCCGTGAGCTGGCCGCGGCGGCGCATCTCCTCGACGAGCGAATGGTCCTCGGTCAGGCGCGTGAACTCTTCGCCTCTCAGGCGGTAGGCGCGGGAGTCGCCGACGTGCGCGATCGCCACGTCGTGCTCGCCGACGTGGGCGGCGGTGATCGTGGTGCCCATTCCGGCGCGGTTCATCGCGCTCTGCGACATCTCGTGGATGCGCTGGTTGGCCTCCTGCACACGGTCGGCGAGCAGCTCCTCGCCGCTGACGCCGGCGCCATCGCTCAGGTCGCGCTCGAAGGCCTCGATCGCAAGGCGCGAGGCGACCTCGCCGGCCTGCGCGCCACCCATGCCGTCGGCCACGACGAAGACGGGCGCGCGGGCGAAGTAGGCGTCCTCGTTCGCGCGCCGGGCCCGGCCGGTGTCGGAGTGCGAGAAGTGGTCGGAGGCGACGCGGAGCATGAGGTGGTCGTCAGTCCTCGTAGGTGAACGTCGAGTCGCCGATGCGCACGCGGTCGCCGGGATGCAGCGGCTGCGGCCCGCGCAGCAGCTCGTCGTTGAGGTAGGTGCCGTTCGTCGAGCCGAGGTCTTCGATGACGAGGATCGCCCCCTGACGCGTCAGGCGCGCGTGCTTCGAGGAGGCGAACGGGTCCTCGAGCTGGATCTCGACGTCGCCGCGGCCGAGCACTGCGCCCTCCGCGACGTCGTAGGACATCCCGCGCGACAGGCCGGGCACGGAGGAGACGACGAGACGCGGCGATACGTCGGCGCCGCCGTCGAGCGCGCCGAGGCTGGCGGCCGAGTGCATGCCGGTCTCGTCCTGCGGCGCGACGGCCGCGCGCGGACCGCCGAAGGCGCCCCGGCGCAGGTCCTTCAACGCGCTGCGCGACACCCAGAGCAAGAAGAGGTAGAGCACGGCGAGGAAGGCGAACTTCAGGCCGACTGAGACCGGTTCGAGCATGTTGTCTTGAGCCTAGTGGTCAGCGAGCCCAGCGGCTCGCTGCGCCTGGTCCGGGGCGACCGGACGATTCTCCGGGCGAACTATTCGACCTCGAAGCCGATGTCGGCCGTGCCGAGCGCGATCCGGTCGCCCGGCTGCAGCGGCGCGGCGCCGCCGATGCGCCGTCCGTTGAGCAGCACGCCGTTCGTCGAGCCGAGGTCGGAGACCATCCACGTCCCCGCGGCCCCTGGCCTGATCTCGGCGTGGCGCCGCGAGACGTTGGCGTCGGCCAGCACGACGTCGCATTCGCGACTGCGCCCGATCAGCGCGCCGCCCGGCGGGATGACGTGACGGCGGCCCTCGGCGACCAGCAAAGCCCGCGTCGGCCGCACGCCCTGGACCTGCTCGACCTCCTCGCGGATCCGGCCGGCGGTCGAGTAGATCATCGTGTTGCCGTGCGCGGCCTGCGCGGGCTCCTCGGCCGACGGATCGGCCGAGTCCTCCGGCGGGCGCACGAGCCGCGTCTGGATGCCGAACTCGCCGAGGCTCAGGCGCTCGTCGGTGCGAAACTCGATCTGCGGGCGCGACAGCAGCGCGAGGCGCTCGCGGCGGGCGTGCTCGAGCAGGTAGGCGCCCAGC
>DASZDB010000566.1:0-1658 GCA_035942495.1 Solirubrobacteraceae bacterium | reverse complement strand
CGCAGGATCTCGTCGAGCTTGAGCTGGATCGCGCGGGTGTCGCGGTTCTGCGTGTACTGCAGCGAGAACGCGACGAGGAACGTCATGACCGACGCCAGCGCGGACGGCCACAGCAGCCAGGTGTCGCTCCAGCCGTCGATCACGCCCCAGACCAACCAGCCGAGGACGACGAGGATCGCCACGAGGAATGCCTGCGGCGTACCGACGATCTCGGGAAGGCGCAGCGCAATGCGGCGCAGCAACAGCATCAACGCGGTATTCCCATCACCGCGACGTGTCACCCGCCGATCGCGCACCCGCCGCCGCTACGCTGCGGCGCCTGATGACCCGCCCGCCCCTGATCCTCGCCAGCCGATCGCCGCAGCGGCGGGCGATCCTCGAGCAGCTGGGAATCGCCTTCGAGATGCTCCCCGTGGACGTGGAGGAGACGGCTGCCGGCGACCCGGTCCAGGTCGCGCGCACGAACGCCGAGGCGAAGGCGCGGGTGGCGGCGCGACTGCGGCCCGCAGCCACGGTTCTCGGCGTCGACACGGTGGTCGCGCTCGACGGCGAGATCTACGGCAAACCGGCGGACGCCGCGGCCGCGCGGGACACCCTGCAACGGCTATCCGGACGCACGCACGAGGTCATCAGCGGCGTCGCGCTGCTCGATCCGGCGAACCCTCAGGTTGCGCATGAGGTGACGAGCGTGACCTTTCGGAGGCTTGACGACGAACTGGTTCGGCGTTATGTCGAGACGGGCGAATGGTCCGGTAGGGCGGGCGGTTACGCCATCCAGGGCAAAGGCGCGTTGCTCGTTGTGCGCATAATGGGCGACTACCTCAACGTGGTCGGTCTGCCGGTGGCAAAATTACTCGACCTCGACCTGAGCCTTATGCTCAGGGAGAACTAGAGGGATGGCTTGGCGGAGGGGCTTGCGCCGCTAGACTCAGACGCGGCGGCAGCACCGCGAGCACCCATCGCACGCGGTCCGCAGGACGGGTTCACGCCACCTCTTCAATGGGTTTCTTCAGCTACCTCACCGGATTCGGCGGCCGCGACATGGCCGTCGATCTGGGCACCGCGAACACGCTCGTCTACGTGCGCGGCCGCGGCATTGTCCTGAGCGAGCCGTCCGTCGTCGCGATCGACTCGCGCAGCGGCGAGGTGCACGCCGTCGGCATCGAGGCCAAACGGATGCTGGGGCGCACCCCGGGCACGATCTCCGCGATCCGGCCGCTGAAGGACGGCGTCATCGCCGACTTCGACGTCACCGAGGAGATGCTGCGCCACTTCATCCAGAAGGTTCACCAGAACCGCTGGGCGCATCCGCGCGTGGTGGTATGTGTCCCCTCCGGGGTGACCGGAGTCGAGAAACGCGCCGTGGAGGAGGCCTGCCTGAGCGCCGGCGCACGGCAGGCCTACCTCATCGAGGAGCCGATGGCGGCGGCGATCGGCGCCGGCCTGCCGGTCGGCGAGCCGACGGGCTCGATGGTCGTCGACATCGGCGGCGGCACGAGCGAGGTCGCGGTCATCTCGCTGGGCGGCATCGTCGTCTCGCAGTCGATCCGGATCGGGGGCGACGAACTCGACGAGGCGATCATCAACTACGCCAAACGCGAGTACAAGCTGCTCATCGGCCAGCAGACCGCCGAGGAGGTCAAGCTCGAGATCGGGTC
>DASZDB010000565.1:0-1531 GCA_035942495.1 Solirubrobacteraceae bacterium | reverse complement strand
GCAACGCGCGTGACCTCGTCGGCGAACGACGAGAGCTGGTCGACCATCGTGTTGATCGTGTCCTTGAGCTCGAGGATCTCGCCGCGGGCGGGAACGGTGATCTTCTGCGACAGGTCGCCGTTGGCCACCGCCGTCGTCACGGCGGCGATCTGGCGCACCTGATCGGTCAGGTTCGACGCCATGGAGTTGACGTTCTCGGTGAGGTCGCGCCACGTGCCGCTGACGCCCTTGACCTGCGCCTGGCCGCCGAGCTTTCCGTCCGTGCCGACCTCGCGCGCGACGCGCGTCACCTCGTCGGCGAACGAGCCGAGCTGGTCGACCATCTCGTTGACGGTGTTGCCGATCGCCGCGAACTCGCCCTTGACCGGCTGGCCCTCGATCGTCAGCGCCATCTTCTGCGACAGGTCGCCGCGGGCGACGGACTGGATGACGCGCGAGATCTCGGTCGTGGGGCGGACGAGGTCGTCGATCATCGAGTTGACCGACTCGACCGTGTCGCTCCACGTGCCCTCGACCGTGCCGAGCGATACGCGCTCGGTCATGCGGCCCTCGCGGCCGATGATCCGCGCGACCCGGGCGAGCTCCTTCGCCTGGCGCGCGTTGATCGCCAGCAACTCGTTGACGCGCTGCTGGATCTCGCCCATGACATCGCGCCGGCGCGCGCGCAGGCGGACGCTGAAGTCGCCGTCACGGGCGGCGGTGAGGACCCGCAGCAGCTCTTCGAGGGCGGGATCCTCGGGCGCGTCCCCGTCCCCGGCACTCGCGCCACCGTTCGCCGCGGACCTGCGTCCAGTGGGCTTCGCGCCAGTTGCCATGCTGCCTGCCCCCCAACTCGTTGCTCGTCCCCAACCGGGGCCCCGTAACCCGTCTACTCGGCAGCCTAGCCCTACGTTTGGCGCGGCGCGACCGCGGGGCAATGGGCGAGCATGAACACCGCCCGGCCCTCCTGGCCCGCCCGCCACCGCTCGCGCCGTCCCGCCGAGTACCGCCGCCGTGGGCCGGGCCGCCGGCCGCTGCTCGTCGAGTGGCTCAAGAGCTCCGCGCACTACCGCCGCCGCGTCACCCGCCAGCGTCGGCTGCAGCGCCAGGTGCACCACGCCGCGATGGTCTACGCGCCCGTCGCGATCGCCCTGACGACGTTTCGCAAGCAGGTGAACCTGCCGACGTGGCTGGCCGTGACGATCGCCAGCGGCGCGCCGCTGGCGATCGCCGCCGCGCTGCCGCCGCGCAGTCGCGTGCGCTACGCGGCGGCCGGCATGGCGTACATGTGGCTGTTCAAGACGAGCTGGGAGCTGCCCGCCGACGATGAGGGCCAGCACCGCCGACGGCTGAACATCGACTATCCGATCCGGTTCGACAGCGCGCTTTGCGGTGGCGTGCCGCCGAGCCTGCGCCTGCAGCGCGCACTGCGGACGAACGGCCGCATCTCGCTCTTGGACGGCGCTGTCTGCGTGATCTACGGCTCGTGGTTTCTGCCCCACGCGCTGCTCGGATACACGCTGCTGCGCCACCCGCAGTACGTCCCGCGCGC
>DASZDB010000564.1:0-2548 GCA_035942495.1 Solirubrobacteraceae bacterium | reverse complement strand
ATCGAAGGGCAGGCGCAGGCCCGCGGACAGCCGCGCGGCGGCCGGCTCGCTCATCGCGCAGCGCTCTCGCCGCGCGCGCAGGCAGATTCCACGGCGTAGAACTTGGCGAGCATGCGGCAGGCGATCGGCGCCGCGGTGGCGGCGCCGAAGCCGCCCTCCTCGACCGTCGCGACGACGACGATCGGGCGCGTCGGGTGCGGTATGTAGGCGACGTACCACGACTGGTCCTGCTTGGCCCCGCGCTCGGCGGTGCCGGTCTTGCCGTGCACGGGCAGCGTGTCGTGCGGACAGTCGGCGAAGACGTCGGCCGACGTGCCGCCGTCGGCGCTGGCGGCGAGGCGCAGGCCGTTGGCGACCGCCTCACGGTCGGCCTCGTCGATGTCGACGCGGCGCGCCGGGTCGCGCTCGATGCGCTGCACGAGCTCGCCGTTGGCGCGCTCGATCTCGACGCCCAGGTGCGGCACGACGACCCGGCCCTTGTTGGCGATCGCGGCGTAGGCGACGGCGAGCTGCAGCGGCGTGGCCTGCATGTCGCCTTGGCCGACCGCGAGGCTCGCGTTGTCGCCGAGGTCGTAGTCGCGTAGGTCGGAGATGCCGCAGCCGGCGGCGGCGGCGGCGTAGACGTCCATCGACTCCGACAGCCCCTTGCGCTTGCGACAGTCGATCTCGTCCTGGTTGATGTCCTTGCGCCACGCGGGATCGGGGATGACGCCGTCGTCTTCGCCGGGCAGGTCGATGCCGGTGGGCCGGTCGAAGCCGAGCTTGCGCGCGTAGCGCTGCAGGATGAGGCCGCCGGTCGTGAACGCGCTCGATCCGAGGCGATAGAAGTAGACGTCAGAGGACACCTGCAGCGCGCGGGCGAGGTCGACGCCGCCGTACGCCTGATCCTTGGCGTTGCAGCGCTTGACGACACCGATCTCGATGCAGCCCGGGTCGTTGATCACGGTCCCCGGACCGACCAGGTCCTTCTCGAGGCCGGCGAGCGCGGTCACCGCCTTGAACGTCGACGCGACCGGGTACTGGCCGGAGATCGCGCGGTTGAACAGCGGGCCCGGCCCGTCGCTGTCGCGGCCGAGGAGCGCGTCGTAGCGCTCCTGGGTGATCTCCTTGGTCAGCAGCGCGGGGTCGAACGTCGGGTGCGACGCCATCGACAGGATCGCGCCGTCACGCGGGTCCATCGCGATCGCCGCCCCCGGGCGCCCGCCGCCGATGCCGCCCAGCGCCTCCTGCGTCGTGCGCTGCAGCCCCAGGGACAGCGAGAGGCGCAGGCGCTGGCCCCCGACCGGGTCGGTGCGCTTCAGGCGCGGATTGGGCACTGGGCGACCGAAGGCGTCGACCTGGATGCGCTGCTTGCCGTCGATGCCGCGAAGGGAGCGGTCGTAGGCGCGCTCGAGCCCGCCCTTGCCGATGATCGTGCCGGACTTCACGCCCCGGAAGCGCGGCTCCTTCTTCTCGTCGGGGCTGATCTCGCCGACGGTGCCGAGCATCTGCGCGCCGATCGAGCCGCTGGGATAGTCGCGCAGGTACGTGCGGTCGACGGTGACGCCGGGGAACTGCTCGGTGCGCTCGGCGATGTAGGAGAGCACGGACGGCGAGACGTCCGTCTTCAGCCGCACGGCGGAGTAGGGCACGAGCACGAGCGATCGGATCACGCGGCGGTGGACCTCGCTCGTCGAGAGGCCGAGCACCTTGCCGAGGCGCCGGTAGCGCGCGCGCAGCTCGTCGTTGGGGATCGGCGGGATCGGGACGCCCTTGGCGCCGCGCTTGCCCTTCGGCTTCGCCAGGCGCCGGCTGACGTCCTGTGCCCAGCGGCCCGCGATCGCGCGCTCGTCCTCGGGCAGCTTCGCCGGATCGAGCTCGACGACGACCGACAGGCGGTTTTGGACGATGACCCTGCCCTCGCGGTCGACGATCCTGCCGCGCGGCGCCTGGATCTTCACCTCGCGGACGCGGTTGACGGTCGCCTGGGCGAGGAACTTGTCGCCCGACAGCACCTGCAGGTACCAGAGGCGGAAGAAGACGATCGCGAACAGCGCGAACGCGACGCCGCCGAGGATCGCCACGCGCAGCGCGAGCTGCGGCGTGATCGGAGCGCGACGGTCGCCGGAGGACTCCATCATCAGCGACGGATCTCCTGGCCGCGGGAGAGCGGGCTCAGGCCGCCGGTCGTGTAGGCGCGCCGGCGGCGGCGGCGCGGGTCGTCCGGCATCGCGGCGTGCAGCCAGCGGCGCACGAGCGCATAGAGCGGCAGCGCCAGCAGGGTGTTGAGGACGAGCGTCGCCAGCAGCTGACGGATGAGCGCCCAGGAGACGGGCGCGTCCACGCCGAGCAGAAACTGCACCATCGCAAAGCCGACGCCGAAGGCGAGCGTGGCGGCGGCGCCGACGGCCAGCGGCACGAGCGTCGCCTCGGGGTCGCGCGCCTCGCGCAGGCGCCCGGCGCCGTAGCCGACGATCAGCAGCACGAGCGAGGAGACGCCGAGCGTCTGCAGCGAGACGACATCGGTGAACAGCCCCACGCCGAAGCCGAAGACGCCGCCGGCCAGCGA
>DASZDB010000563.1:0-3933 GCA_035942495.1 Solirubrobacteraceae bacterium | reverse complement strand
CGCGTTGAGTTCGCGCAGGGCGAACGGCTTGACGAGGTAGTCGTCGGCGCCGGCGTCGAGGCCGTCGACGCGGTCGTCGATCGCGTCGCGCGCGGTGAGCATGAGCACGGGCGTGCGGTCGCCCGCCGCGCGCAGGCGCCGACAGACCTCGAGGCCGTCGACGCGCGGCATCATCACGTCGAGCACGATCGCGTCGACGGTGCCCTCCGCGAGCGTGTCGAGCGCGACCTGGCCGTCCTCGGCGACGTGCACGTCATGGCGTTCGAGGGTGAGCGCGCGCTGCAGCGCGGCACGCACACCCGGTTCGTCGTCGACCACGAGGACCTTCATCTCACACGTTCTGTCGCACAGCACAGCATGGCTGCGTAAGAGGCTACGAAGTGCGCCCGCCGCGGCGCGTGTGTGACGATGCGCCGATGAGCTTCGCCGAGCACCTCGAGCGCTTCCATCCCGACAACGTGCACGAGGACTTCCGCCCCGCGCGCGCCGAGGTCGAGGAGCGCCTGCCGGGCTTTCGGGTGCGCCGGATCGCGCCCGCCTCGCGCGGCCGACCGTGGGTCTACGCGACGAACGGCGCGGCCGCCGCCGTCGGCGAGGACGAGGACGGCGCCGAGTACGTCGTGCTGGCGCCCGCCGCCGATCCCGTCCTCGTCGAGATGCTCGCCGCGCTGGCGACCGTCAACGCCGAACCCGACAAGCGCCTCGGGGTCGGCAGCATCCTCAACCTCGGCCGGCCGTGGACCGGCCGCTCGGCGGCGCAGAACCTGCTCGTCCTGCCGCCGTACGTCTTCGGCCCGGGCTTCGAGGTGTATGAGCCGCCCGGCGAGGAGCGCCGCATCGTCGTGCTGTGGCTCGTCCCGATCACCTCGGCGGAGGCGCGCTTCGTGCGCCAGCACGGCGTGCAGAAGTTCGAGGAGCTCATGCAGCGCAGCGAGGTCAACGTCGTCGACCCGGGCCGCGCGCCGATCGTCTAGCTCGCGGCCGCGACCTACTCCACGTCCTTGCCGCCGGCGTAGAGCCTCTTCACCGTCAGCGTCATCTTGTGCGAGCAGCGATCCGGGCCGGGGACGTCGGCGCCCATGCGGTAGAGCACGTAGCGATCAAGCGTCAGCACCGGCGGACCGGTCGCGTCGAACGGCTTGCGCCAATCGTCGTCGACGAGCACGTAGTCCGCCTTGCGTGAGACCGGCACGTGCGGATAGCTCGTCTCCAGCACGGGCCGCTGCGAGCACAGCGGCTGGCCGGCCAGGATGATCCCGGCCCACAGCTGGCGCCCGTCGGCGGGCATATCGAGGCGGACGGACGCGTCGCGCGGCAGGAGCGTGTCCACGCGCTTGAGCTCGAGCAGGCTCTTGGGCAGCTGGTCGAACGTCCGGCCGATCTCCTTCGCCGCGCCCAGGCGCGTGGAAGCGATGAGGAAGATGAGCACGAGCGCGCTGACCCAGGCCCACTTGATGCGCGCCAGCCCGGTGGCCGCGACCGCGACACCGAGCGGCGCCGCGAAGGCGAGGGCCTTGTAGTGGAAGTACCAGCCGTACTCGCGCGGGCGGAAGTAGAGGGCCGCGAGGACGCCGAACGCGACGATCCCGCCCAGGCCCCAGCGGATGTCGCGTGGCGCGGCGCGCAGCGCGATGACCAGCCCGCCGATCAGCAGGATCATCCCGGCCAGCCCCAGGCCCGCCTCGTCGAAGCCGAGGAAGTAGCGCTCCGGGAAGAAGCCCGTCAGGTCGCCGCCCCAGTTGACGAGCGAGTAGCCCGGCGCGAGGACGCGCGTCGAGACCGCGACCTTCTCGAGGACGCCCTGCAGCGGCAGCAGCAGCAGCAGGAAGAGCGGCACGATCCACAGCAGGTTGCGCTTGTTCTGAAGGCGCGGCAGGCGCAGCAGCGAGCGGCCCTGCCGGCGGCGCTCGAAGGCCCAGAAGATGATCGCGGCGATGAGCGGGATCGGCATGGCCAGCGGGTACGCGAACACGAGCACGCCGAGAAACGACGCGAACAGCAGCAGCCCGCCGCGCGAGCGTCTTCGCACGACGTACCACGCCAGCACGATCGCGAAGGGCAGCGCCATGTAGCCCCACGTCTGGTTGAAGTAGGGGTGCATCCCGGTGAAGAGCGTCATGCGGTTCAGCCCGACGAGCCCCATCGCCGCACCCGCTGCCCAGGCGCCCGCGCCGAGCAGCTCGCGGGCGAGCAGCCAGAAGCCCAGCGCGCCGAGCGCGACCAGCGCCGCCGTGAGCGTCGCGATGACCGCGTAGGGCTCCATCCCGGCGACGCGCGCGACTGCGCCGAAGGCGAGGTAGATCGGCGGCTTGGAGCGCCACACGAGCGGCACACGGTCGACGGGCTCGTCGGGGTTCGCCGCGTTGGGGTGATTGTTCTGCAGGAACGTCGCGGTGCCGACCGCGAGGTGCGCGTCCGATCCGTTGCCGATGACCGTCACGAAGCCGCCGCGGAACATCGGCACGAGCGCGATCGCCCCGATCAGCACGGCGAGGTACAGCGGCACGAGCAGCGTGCCCCACGTGACGTGGACGCCGGCCTCCCGCGCCGACCGCGCGAGCGGCAGGCCGGGGTCGCGCCGCCAGGCGTAGATCCCGGCGGCCACACCGCCGGCGAGGACGATCGCCAGGGCGATGTCGAACGGGACGAAGGCGTAGACGAGCAGGGCCAGCTCGAGCGCGGCGCCGATCGCGCCGACCGGCAGGATCCACAGCAGCTCGTGGCGGCGCAGGCCGAGGGGCAGGAACAGGCGCGTCGGCGCGAAGCCGACGATCGCAAACAGCCCAACGCAGGCCAGCGCCACGCGCCCGGCGTCGGCGACCCCGCCGCGGCCCTGGACGCCGGCGTACGTGGCGAGCCCGAGCGCAAGCGCCGCGGCGCCGAAGAGCGCCAGCCAGACGAGCGTCAGATGCGCGCGGCGGCTCAGCGCGGGTCGTCGTGGCGCTGGCGGGCCTGCGCCATCACCCGGTGCAGGAACACCGGATTGCCCACCAGGTAGCGCCTCCACATCCGCTTCGGCTCGATCGCCAGTCTGAAGATCCATTCCAACCCATTGTCGGACAAGGAGGCCGGCGCGCGCGGTACGCGTCCCGACACGAAGTCGAACAGCGCCCCGACGCTCCACAGGACGTCGCAGTTCAGGCGATCCACCGTGCGGTGCGCCCACACCTCCTGCTTGGGCGTTCCCATCCCGACGAGCAGGATGTCGGGCGCGCGCGCGTTGATGTCCTCGATGACGCGCTCGTCGTGTCCCGAGCCGATCTGGAAGTAGCCGTGGTGGGTGCCGACGACGCGCAGGCCCGGATGCGCGCGGCGCAGCCGCTGGCCGGCCTGGGCGGCGACGCCCGGATCGCAGCCCAGCAGGTACACCGAGCGGTCCTGCTGCTCGCACAGCGCGGCGAGATCCCAGATCCAGTCGGCGCCCGTCATCCGGTGCGGGATCTCGGCGCTCAGCGCCTTGGCGGCGAGCCGCACGCCGTAGCCGTCGCAGTAGACGAGGTCGGCGTTCTCGAGCGCCTCGCGCAGCGCCGGGTCCTCGCGCGACTGGTTGAGCACGTGCGCGTTGACGTACATGACGCGCTTGGTCGGCTCGGCGCCGCCCACCCAGCCGACGATCCGCTGCAGCAGCTCGTCGGGGTGGCCGAGCTCGATCGGAAGCTCGAAGATCCGCGACTGGGTCGGCGGCGACGGGTCGGTGGGATCTTGCGTGGCCTGGGGCACGGGCCCGGATCGTAGAGGACCCGGGATGCGCGCGAGACCGCTCCGGAAGGTTCAGCCCGGCTTGCGCCAGACGAACAGGTGCCCGTGCGCCTCGCCCTGCAGGCCGAGCTCGCGGACGGCCTCGGTGACCCCCGGATAGGCGTCGTCGGCGTAGTCGTGGAAGCCGACGACGCCGCCCGGCGAGAGCGCCGGCTCCCAGGTGCGGAACGTCGC
>DASZDB010000562.1:0-1557 GCA_035942495.1 Solirubrobacteraceae bacterium | reverse complement strand
CGTGCTCGAGCTGCGCTACGGCCTCGGCGGCGAGCATCCCCGCACGCTCGACGAGGTCGGCCGCACGTTCAACGTCACGCGGGAGCGCATCCGCCAGATCGAGAACCAGTCGCTGAAGAAGCTGCAGTCCCTCGCGGAGGCGCAGAAGCTCCGCGACGTCGCGTAACCAGCCGCGACCGCGCCCGAGCACGAGATGGGGCCCTGCGGGGCCCCATCGTCGTTTCGCGGCTCGTCCGGACGGGCAACCACCCTCTTCCGATGCCGCGCGAAGCCACCGCCGTCACCACGCTCGAGGTCCAGGGGATCGAGATCCCGAAGCTCGGCCTGGGCACCTGGCAGCTCAGCGGCGACGCGTGCGTCGAGGCCGTGCGCGACGCGATCGAGCTCGGCTACCGCCACATCGACACGGCGCGCGCCTACGGCAACGAGGCGCAGGTCGGTCAGGGGCTGCACGATTCCGGGCGCAACCGCGGCGAGATCTTCCTGACGACGAAGCTCTGGTACACCGAGCTCAGCGCGATCGGCGTCCACGACCAGGTCGAGCAATCGCTGCGCGAGCTGCGCACGGAGTACATCGACCTGCTGCTCATCCATTGGCCCAACCGCCGCGTGCCGGTCGCCGAGACGCTCGCGGCGATGCTCGACGCCCGCGACGCCGGGCGCGTGCGACACCTCGGCGTCGCGAACTTCCCGAGCGCCATGTTGCGCGAGGCGCTCGAGCACGCGCCGCTGGTGTGCAACCAGATCGAGTACCACCCCTACCTCGCCCAGCCGCAGGTGCTCGAGGTCGTCCGCGATCACGGGCTCATGGCGACGGCGTACTCGCCGCTCGCGCAGGGCGCGGTGCTGCACGACCCCACGCTCGGCGAGATCGCGGAGGCGCATGACCGCACGGCCGCCCAGGTCGCGCTGCGCTGGCTGCTCGACCAGCCACAGGTCGCGGCGGTGCCCAAGGCGTCCTCGCGCGAGCACCGCACGGCGAACCTCGACGTCGTCGACTTCGAGCTGACCGACGAGGAGCGCGGCCGGATCGCCGGCCTGCACCGCGGCTACCGCACGATCGACCCGCCCTGGGCCCCCGACTGGGACTGAGCCGCCGGCATACCGCCGCTCGTCATGGCGTCTTTGCTGCGTATGGCGCTGCCTATCCGCCACGACCGCGCGGTCAGGACCGCTTTGACGGGAACGTGACGCGAACGAAAGCGTTGGCCCTGAACGACTTCGCGCCAGGCTGCGCGATCGCCCGCTGGCCCCGGAGCGAACGCCGGCACCCCACGCAACTCACGCCGTAAGAGACGCAGTTCGACGACGCGAGCGCGACCGGCACGCGACGCGAAGCGCGCAGCGCCGCCCATCACAGCCGAGCACGCGCTGGCCGAATGTCGCATCCGCCCCGCCGGCACTCAGGTCGCAGCGTCCGACCGCCGATGGGACGAACGTGTTCGACGTCGACAATGCTCTCTGCACGCTCGTGCAGCTCGGAGGCTCCGACCTCCATCTCAAGATCCAGGCCCCGCCGTTGACGCGCGTCGACGGTGAGCTGCGGCCGATCGAGGG
>DASZDB010000561.1:0-4505 GCA_035942495.1 Solirubrobacteraceae bacterium | reverse complement strand
CGCCGACGGCTATCTGCAGATCGAGGTCGAGCGCTGCGCGCCCGTCGACGCTGCGACCGCGCGGATGCGCGTCGAGGTCGAGGTCGCGAACTTCTACCCCGCGCTCGCGAGCGGCGTCGCGCGCTGGTTCTACTCGGCGACGCAGTCGCGCATCCACGTCATCGTCACGCACGGCTTCCTGCGTTCGCTCGTGCGGTTGGATCTCGCCAGATCGGTCGTCGGGCGCTACGGCGCCCCGGACGACATCGACGACGTACCCGATCCGCCGGCGCGCGCGCCGCGCGAGCGCCGGGTCGCCGTCTGACGCTGCCGTTCCCCCGGCCGCCGCGGACGGCCGGGAAGACGGTTCTGCCGGTGCCTCAGGTCACGCGGGCCCGCGTGACCGGGGGTTGCGGTTACGCCGGGTGCGTGCGGCGCCCGGTGGCCTGCATGCTCTCGAACAGGCGCGGCGCCATCATGACCGCCGCCAGGCCGACGAGGACGTAGACGACGTCCGCGGCCGTGCCGGTGCCGACGATCTCGGCCACGACATTGGTGTCGAACAGGGCGAGGATGGCCCAGTTCAGGCCACCGACGATGAGCAGGACGATCCACAGTGGATCGAGCCTCTTGAGAAGATCCATCACGCCTCCTTTATTGACGCGACGAATTTTTGATGGGACGCACGAAGTACCCCGCTGCGTCCAGGCGGTTTCACCGGACCGCGCAGGCTCGCTTCAGATCGTGCCGGGCGGCTTGCGGCGCCGAGCGGTCTCCCCCGTGCGCAGCGCCGAGCCCGCGAGCATGAGCACGGCGCCGAGAAGCGCGACATACCAGCCCCACTCGAGCTCGATCTGCCCCGCCGGCTCGCCCGGGCGGTCGATCACGCCGACGTAGAGCAGCGCGCCGAAGGCGAAGATCGACAGCACCGCCGTGAGCTCGCCCCGCGCCCACGTGAGCTGATGGTCGCGCGCGACGATGTAGGCCAGGATGAACGGCGCGACCGCCATGACGAGCAGCGGCCAGCGCAGGATGAGATGCGTCTCCCACCCGCTGCGGGTGCCGACCCCCTCGGTGCCCGCCAGCGTGGCGAGCGGGCTGACGGCCTCGTACCAGTCGACGAACAGCGCGCCCGCCAGCAGCAGGCCGCCGACCATCGCCACGAGCTCGTTGACGCTCAGCCGTTCCATCCGCGGGCAATCTAGTGGGCGCCGGGCCGCGGGCGCACGACCGACCGGGAGCTCACGCGACCGAATCGGCGATCGCCACGAGCTCCTCGAGCTGCCAGGGACCCTGTCCGGTGAGCCGCAGGTGCAGGCCGTCCTGCTCCCACGCGAGCTCCTGAACCGGGCGCAGCCCGGTCTCGGCCTCCTCGAGGGCGGCGCGACGGTAGGCGTAGCGGCCCGCCGGCGTCTGCGCCGGCGGCAGCCCCCGCTCGGCGGGCGCGACATGGCCGGCGTAGAGCGTCAGCCGCCCCGGCGCGCCGGGACGCGACGAGTCGAGGTTCCACTCGACCTGCACGGCGTCGGGCCCGTCCGTCACGACCTCAACCCACCGCGCGAGCGGCAGCGGCACCGTGGGCAGCGGCACCGGACACCCGAGATGCGTGTCGGCTACCCCGATCCCTTCGAGGGGCTCGCGCTCCATGCCGCGATCGTACGCCGCTACGGTCTGGGCCGATGAGGCGCCTTCTCGCCATCGCCGCGGTTCTCGTGCTCGCGGGGGCCGCCGGCGCGATCTACCTCTGGTCGCCGTGGCGCTCGGAGCCGGCGATTCGCGCGCCGAGCGGCCCGTACGTGCCGTCGGGCCCGGACGACCGGGCGCTGCTCTGGGCGGTCGGCGACGGCGCCGACGGCGGGATGGCGGCACGCTCCGTCGTCGCGCGGATGAAGCGCAAGCGCTTTGACCGCGTGCTCTACCTCGGCGACGTCTACGGCTCGGGCCTGCTGAGCCTCCTGACCGGCGACGGCACCGCCGCCGACTACCGCGAGCGCTACGACCCGCTCTACGGCGAGTTCGCGCAGAAGACCGCGCCGACCATCGGCAACCACGAATGGCGCCAGCGCGGCGAGGGGTACGAGCCATACTGGGAGAAGGTCTTCGGCAGGCCGCCGCCGGCCTACTACGCGTTCGCGGTCGCCGGTTGGCAGCTGCTGAGCCTGAACTCCGAGGCACCGCACGGCGCGGGCTCGGCACAGGTCCGCTGGCTGCGCGAGCAGCTGCGCGCGCCCGGCACGTGTCGCCTGGCGTTCTGGCACGCACCGCGTTGGACCGCCGGCCGCCACACCGACGATCCGAGCGTCGCGCCGCTGTGGGACGCGTTGCGCGGACACGCGACGATCGTCGTCGCCGGACACGACCACAACATGCAGCGCTTCAAGCCGATCGACGGCCTCACGCAGTACGTCTCCGGCGCGGGCGGCCGCAAGCGCTACGCGCTGCGTCGTGACGGGCGCCTGGCCTTCGGAAACGATCACGACTTCGGCGCGTTGCGCATCGAGCTGTCGCCCGGGCGTGCGCGCACCGCGTTCGTCTCGGCGGAGGGCCGGATCCTCGACGTGCACAGACTGCGCTGCACGCGCCAGCAGGCGCATGAACCCGCCGCTTCCCGGGGACGCTGACAGCAGCGACGTTCACGGCCCGTGCGCGTCGTCGAAGAGAACCCTGTCAGGCGGTAGCGCTCCGCGTTGGGCGAGACGACAACAGGAGCAAGTTCAGCAACGCGGTTCCCGCCGCCACCCCGGCGACGCAGAACGGACAGGGAGATCTCATGGCGATCGATCCGAGGCAGCCCGCCTCACCCGGCGCGCACGATCCCGCGGCGCGCGCGGCGATGATGACCCGTGTGCAGGAGCAGCTCACATCACGGCGCAGGTGCGAGGACCGGCGCTGCCCACTGTGCGGCGAGGCGATCCGCGGCGGCCAGGCGTGCGTCAGCCTGCACGGCACCGCGGTACACGAGCGCTGTCGCCGCGCCCCGGACTGACGGCCGGTCAGCCGCCCGGGTCGTCGCTGGCGCCGGAGCCGATCGCCTGGCTCGTGCGCGTGACCGTGACGAAGAGCAGGCCGCCGACCATGTTGCCGGCCGCCGCGATGCCGAAGTTCACGGCTGTGTCCTCGAACGAGATGGTCGTGCCGAGGCGCATGCCCATGATGAGCTCGAGCGTCACGACGATGACGTGGTTCAGCGAGGCGAGCGCCAGCACCGTGCCGGCGATCCAGGCGATGATGATGCGCCCGCCGACGGTGCCCACTCCCTCGACCATCCACGTCATGGCGGTGATCAGCGCGCCGCCGATGATCGCGCTGCAGAACGCGCTCCAGAGATCCAGATCGTCGATGTGATTGGCAAGCTCGTTGAGCGCCGTCGGGGTTCCCTCCGGCAGGACCCCCTTCGTCGTGACGACGAGGATCAGCAGCGTCCCGCCGAGGATGTTCATGACGGGCGAGATCGTGTAGAGCTCCGCGAGCTTCAGCAGGCGCATCCTGCCCTGTCGCAGCGCGGTGATCGGGACGAAGAAGTTCTCGGTGAACAGCTCGGAGCGACCGACGACGATGAAGATGAACGCGATCCCGAAGAACAGCGAGCCGACCATGTGCGCGGCGCTCGGGCCGAGCCGCGGCGTCAGCAGCGCGGTGACCGTGGCGATCGCGATGACGCCGAAGACGATGTCGAAGCCCGCGACGAGCGAGGTCGTCGTCAGGTCGAGCTTGGAGCGCGTCAGGCGGCGCTGACCCTCGTCGCGGGTCCGCGCGAACATCTCGTGCGGGTCGGGCGCCTCCTCGGGCTGCTCGGCATTGGACTCGGTGTCCTCACCACCCTGCTCGAGTTCGGCCTCGCTCTCCTCGCCGGACGCCTGGTCGTCCTGCTCGGCTTTGTTCTTCGTCTTGTCGGCCATGGTCGGCGCGGTGCTTCCCGATCGCGCTCCCGCGCAAGCACGAGCCGCGGGTCAGGCGACGTCGCGGCGCTCGAGCGGTTCGGTCGCCGGGCCCGCCAGCACGGACCCGTCGACGTCGAAGCGCGAACCATGGCACGGGCAGTCCCAGCTCCGCTCGGCCGCGTTGAAGTGCACCAGGCAGCCGAGGTGCGTGCAGCGCAGCGAGACGCCGTGCGCGGTCCCCTCGGCGTCGCGGTAGACGCCGATCTTGCCCAGCCCGGCGCGCACGACCCGGGACTCGCCGGCCGGCACGTCGGCGGCCGAGCCGCCCTGCGCCGGACTCAGGCGGTCGCCGACGAAGTGCCGCGCCACCCAGATCTGCGCCCTGGCGACCGCGGGAGCCGAGCGCACCGTCGCGCGGTTGGGATCGAAGACCGCCGCGTAGGCGTTCTCGCGGCCGGCGATCCGGTCGGCGAGCACGCCGGCGGCGATCGTGGCGTTCGTCATTCCCCACTTCTGAAAGCCCGCCGCGACGAACAGGTGCGACGAGGCCGGCGTGTACGGGCCGATGTAGGGCAGCTTGTCGGTCGGCATGCCGTCCTGCGTGGACCAGCGGTACGGCACGTCGATGACGTCGAAGTGCTCGCG
>DASZDB010000560.1:0-2919 GCA_035942495.1 Solirubrobacteraceae bacterium | reverse complement strand
GGCTGACCCCTTCTCCCTCGGGTGCCTGCGGGGTTAGCTGACGGGCTCGCGCAGAAAGAGCTAGCGCTCCGCCGTGCGACACGGCGATTCGCCCCCGAGGCGTTTCCTCAAACGCCCCAATGGTTCCCCCGCCCCGCGCCGGAGACGGCGCGAGTTCGGCTGATCACTGACCGGCGGAACCCTAGCGTACGTTCACGGCGAATGCACGCCTCGTTCATAACTTCTGGATGTAGCGCTGTGCCTGCGTCTATTCGCACAAGACCGCGGCCACGATCGCGAGCGCAACCTCGGCGCGGGAGCGCAGCGAACCCGCCACGACGTATTCGTCCGGGGTGTGGGCCCCGCCCCCGCAGGGTCCGAGGCCGTCGATCGTGACCGGGATGTGCGGCGCCATGTAGCTCGCGTCGCTCGCGCCCCCGCGCGCGGCGCCGACGATGACGCGCCCGAGGCGCTCGGCGGCCGCGGCGAGCAACGGCGCCGTCTGCGTGCGCGAGTCCATGCTCGGCCAGCGGCGCAGCAGCGCACTCTGCAGGCGCACGCCGTTGACGCTCGCCGGCAGCGCCGCGAGCACGGTGTCGAACGTGTCGACGTCGTCGGCGCGCAGGTCGCACAGCAGCTCGCCGGCGCCCGGGACGACGTTGAACGCCTCGCCGCAGTTGATGACGGTGGGGACCGCCGTGAGGCGTTCGGCGCCCTGCGGGGCGTGGCGGGTGGCCACGGCCTGCGCGGCGCTGGCGAGAGCCAGCAGCGCGTTGGCCCCCTTCTCGGGCGCGGAGCCCGAATGCGCCTTGCGCCCGTGCGCGAGCACCTGCAGCGTCCCCGCGGCCTTGCGGCGCACGACGACGGCGTCGTCGCCCTCCTCGGTCAACTCGCCGCCCTCGAAGCACAGGCAGGCGTCCCAGCCCGCAAAGCGACTCGTGTGGACGAAGTCGCCGGCTCGCCACTCCTCGTCGCAGACGAGCAGCAGCGCGATCTCCTGGAAGGTCTCCGTGCGAGCCGCGAGCTCGCGCAGGACGCCGAGCGCGAGCACGTCGCCGGCCTTCATGTCGACCGCGCCCGCTCCGATGAGCCTCTCGCCGGCGTCCTCCAGGGCGCGATGGTCCTCGTGGGAGTGGACGGTGTCGACGTGGCCGAGCAGCATGATGCGCCCGCTCGCCGCGCTGCCGGGCAGCGTCAGGATCAGATCCTCGGCGTGACCGGCCGACGAGCAGGGCGCGCGCTCCGCGCGCACGCCCGCCGGCGCGAGCGACCGCGCGACGGCGAACGCCTCGTCGGCGCCGGCGACGTCACCTGACGGCGAGGAGACGGCGACGAGCCGCGCGAGCTCCTGTGGCGCCCGGGCGGCGATGCGGCCGGCGGCGTCGGCGATCCATGGATCCATCCGGTCGTTCTACCTCACAGGCGCCCGCCGAGGGTGGCCGGTCGCGCGACGAAGCGCGGTACCCGCTCCCCGCTGCCGCGGCTACGCGCCGAGCACGGCCTCCAGGCGCCGCTCGAGGGCGCCGGCCACCGCTTCGCGCACGAAGCCCGGCTGGAAGCGCTCCACCGTCGCCTCGAGGAAGCCCTCGATGACCAGGCGCTTGGCCCGCTCCAGCGGCAGGCCCCGCGAGCGCAGGTAGTACAGCTGCTCAGGATCGATCTGGGCGATCGCCGCCGCGTGCGTGCAGCGCACGTCGTTGGCGAGGATCTCCAGGCCGGGGATCGAGTCGGCGTGCGCGGTCTTCGTCAGCAGCAGGTTGCGCGACTCCTGGAAGGCGTCGATCTGCTGTGCGCCGGGATCGACCTTGATCATCCCCGACCAGACGGTGCTCGAGCGCCCGTCGAGGATCCCGCGGAAGGCGAGGTCCGACGTCGTGTTCGGAGCGGCATGCTCCTGCGTGGTGGCGTAGTCGAGGTGCTGGCGGCCGTGCGTGGCGTAGGCGCCGGTGACCTTGGCGTCCGAGCCGGGGCCGGCGAGCTGGGTGTCCATCGCGACGCGGCCGTTGCCCGCGCCGAAGCCCAGCGCGATCCAGTCCAGCGCGCCGTCGCGCTCGACGACCGCGCGCTGCGCGCCGAAGATCCAGGACTTCTCGTTCAGGCCCTGCGCGCAGACGTAGCGCAAGTTCGCGTTCTGGCCGACGGAGAGCTCCGTGACCGTGCTGAACAGGCCTCCGGCGCCCGAGTCCGCGGTGGAGACGTACTGCTCGAAGACCTCGGCCTGCGCGCCCTCCTCGAGCACGACGAGCGTGCGCCAGTGCAGCGCGGTCTGCGCCTGCGACTGCACGACCGTGACCACGACGGGCACCTGCAGGTGCACGCCGCGCGGGACGAAGACGAACGCACCGCCCTGCCAGGCGGCGTCGTTGCGGGCGACGAACGGGTCCTCGCCCGAGACGATCGAGCCGAAGTGGCGCTCGACGAGCTCGGGGTACTGCGTCACCGCGGCCGTCAGCGACATCACGATCGCGCCGTCCGGCGCGGGCTCGAGCGGATCGGCGAAGACGTGGTCGACCTGCTCGAGCAGCAGCGCGCCGTCGGGCGGCTCGATGAGCCCGAGGCCCCCGGCGTCGACGTCGGTCGCCTCGGGGCGGCCGAAGCTGTCGAGGTCGACGTTCTTCAGCGACGTGAACTCCCAGCCCGGCGTGCCGCGATAGGACGGCAGCGGCAGCGACGCGGTGAGCTCGGCGGCGCGCGCGCGGCGCGCCGCCAGCCAAGCCGGTTCGGTCGCCGCGGATGCCGTGGTGGAACTAGCCAATTGAGCCCTCCATCTGAAGCTCGATGAGGCGGTTCATCTCGACCGCGTACTCCATCGGCAGCTCCTTGACGATCGGCTCGATGAAGCCGTTGACGATGAGCTTGGACGCCTCTTCCTCGTTCAGGCCGTGCGACGTGAGATAGAAGAGCTGCTCCTCGCCGACCTTCGAGACGGTCGCCTCGTGG
>DASZDB010000559.1:0-1538 GCA_035942495.1 Solirubrobacteraceae bacterium | reverse complement strand
CGGGATCCCCGGCGACTTTCGCGGCGTGCTCGACCGCGAGGGCGGCGCCTTCGTGCGCTTCACCCGCACCGCCCGCGGCGCGACGATGGCACCCGAGCAGGAGGTCGCGCCCGACCGCGCCCGTGCGGAGGAGGGCGAGTCGTGGACGACTGCCGTCGACGAGCTCGAGCTGCTCGAGGCCGCCGGCGCCGCGTGGGATCCGGCGCGTTTCGCGACCGGCGACCTCTCGCCCGTGCTGTTCGGGTCGGCCTTGTCGAACTTCGGCGTGCGCCACCTGCTCGACACGCTCATCGACATCGCTCCGCCACCGCCCGGACGGCCCGACGCCGCCGGCGACGTGCGTGCGCTCGCCGCGCCCTTCTCGGCGCTCGTCTTCAAGGTCCAGGCGAACATGGACCCGCGCCACCGTGACCGGATCGCGTTCATGCGGGTCTGCTCAGGACGCTTCGAGCGCGGGATGCGCGCGATCAACGCGCGCACCGGCAAGCCGATCGCGCTGGCCTACGCGCACGAGCTCTTCGGGCAGGACCGCACGGTCGTCGACGACGCCTACCCCGGCGACGTCATCGGGATCGTCAACGCCGCGGACGTCCTAGTCGGCGACACGCTCTACCTCGACGAGCCCGTGCGCTTCGGCGCGATCCCGACCCTGGCGCCCGAGCACTTCGTGACGCTCCACAACCGTGACCCTGGCCGCCGCAAGCAGTTTCACAAGGGTCTGCAGCAGCTCGACCAGGAGGGCGTCGTGCACGTCCTGCGCCGCGGTGACGAGCCCTCGCCGATCCTCGCCGCCGTCGGCCCGCTGCAGTTCGAGGTCGCCCTCGAGCGGCTGGCGACGGAGTTCGGCGTGACCGTCAGCATCGACCCGCGCGACTGGTCGGTCGCACGGCGCGTCTCGCCGGCCGATGCGCCGGCGGTGCGCGGCTCGCGCTGGGGCGAGATCCTCGAGCGCGCAGACGGCACGCTGCTCGTCGTCTTCCGCCACGAGTACGGGCTGGCGCAGCTCGAGCGCGAGCTGCCCGACGTCGTGCTCGACGCGATGACCGCCCGGTGAGGCGCTACGGCGTCAGCTGCGTCATGCGCACCGGCGGCGCGTCCGGCGTGATCGCGGGCGCCGGCCCGCGGCGATCGGGAGCGATCGCACGCCCGGCACCAGCGTGAGCGGGCCGTACAGGCCGACGCTCGCGACACCGCCGGCGCCGTAGGCGGCGAACGCCGGGCAGCGGCCTGCGGTGTTCGGCAGCTCCTGCGGCGCCGTCCACGCTTGCGCCGGCGGGACAGGCGGCGGTCAGCGCCGTGTGCGCACGACCCGATCGCGACCGCTGTGCGGCAGTAGTTGCTCATGACCATGCCAACGCCCGGACGCCGCGATGGTTCGCCGCCGCGCTTCGCCGCAAGGCCTATAGCGCCCGCTGTGTCCATTTCGCACGATCGAGGTCAAGCTGAGGCGCCCAGCGGCCGACGGGTCGGCTGGTGTCGCTGTCCCGACGACATGTGGTGGGAATGGCCTTCGTCGCGGTCATCATGCTCGTCGCGGC
>DASZDB010000558.1:0-1794 GCA_035942495.1 Solirubrobacteraceae bacterium | reverse complement strand
CCGCGCAACGCGACGCGCGTCTGCAGAAGGTGGTCGGTCGCGGCGCTGACCGCACTCGCCGCCGTGCTGAGCCGCTCGGTCTGGCTCTCCGTGAGGCCGAACGGCGCGGCGTCGTGGCGGCGATAGAGCTGGGCCACGGCGCCGGCGGTCGCGCCGTCGTACTGTCCGTCGACGCGGCCAGGCGAGTGCCCGAGCCGCGCCAGCGCGCGCTCGAGCTGGCGCACGTCCTCACCGCTGTCGCCCGGGCCGATGTCGCGATGCATCGGCGTCTCGCCGCGCAGCACGAAGACCGGCCGGCCCGACACGGTCAGGCCGACCGCGCCGTCGCGCAGCCGGCTGTCGGCGCGCGGCGCACGCGACACGATCTGCGCGGCGTTCTTCAGGCCGGACACCGGGAGGGAGACCTCCTGCGGCTTGCCGTAGCGCACCGTCCCGCGCACGATGACCTCGCTCGCGAGTGCGCGCCGTTCGACCGGGACGCTGATCAGCGACGCGCTCGGCGCGGCGGTGTCGGCGGCGATCTGGGCGGGCGACTTGATCTGGCGAGCGGCCGCCCAGCCGCCGATGGCGAGCAGGACGACGGCGACCAGGGCGGTGCCGACCTTCCGTGCGTTGCCTGCCAGCTTGATCGAACCCACTTCGTGCGGAACCTCGCACACCGAAGATGAGCGAAAGATGAGATGGCCCGAGCGGCGAGACGCCCCCTCGCGCAGCGATCTGGCCGCGGATCAGGACGACGGCTCGAGCGCCGTCTCGGAGCTGCTGCGGCGCGGCTGGGCACCGCCGTCCCAGCGCACGAGCTCGGGCTCGCCGCGCTCGGGCAGCGGGATCTCGATCGTGTCGAAGTCGCGCGGGACCTCGGTGTCGGCGAAGACCGCGCGGGCCTCGTCGCGGATCTCGGCACCGGAGTAGCGCGAGGACAGATGGGTGAGGGCGAGCAGCCGGACCTCGGCGTCGGCGGCGACCTGCGCGGCCTGACGGGCGGTGCTGTGCAGCGTCACGGCGGCCCGTTGCGTCTCCTCGTGCGCGAACGTCGCCTCGTGCACGAGCACGTCGGCGCGATGCGCCGCCACGACGACCGCATCCGTCGGCGCGGTGTCGCCCGTGATCACGACGCGGCGGCCCGCTCGGGGTTCGCCGACGACGTGCTCCGGCGCGACGCCCGCCACCGTCTCTCCACGCTGCAGGCGCCCGAAGTCGGGGCCCGGGGTGACGCCGAGGCGCGCGGCGAGCTCGGCGTCGAAGCGACCGGGGCGCTCGTCCTCGGCGAGTGCGTAGCCGTAGGCCGTGCCGCGGTGGCGAACGGCGAACGGGACGATCTGCAGGTCGTCGCGGCGCACCGCCTCGTCGGGGTCGAGGTCGCGGATCGTGAGGCCGTAGCGGGGGCGGCCGTAGACGGGGCGCATGCGCTCCAGCAGCGCCGCGGTGCCTGGCGGGCCGTGCACGGTCAGCGGCTTCTCGCGATCGCGCAGCTCGAAGGACTTCAGCATCCCCGGCAGCCCGAGCCAGTGGTCGGCGTGCAGGTGCGTCAGGAAGATGTCGGTCAGGTCGGTCAGGCCGACCGAGCGCACGAGCTGACGCTGCGTGCCCTCGCCGCAGTCGATCAGGATCCGCTCGGCGCCGCGACGGACGAGCAGCGCCGGCAGCCCCCGGCGCGCCGACGGCACCGATCCGGCGGTGCCGGCGAAGAACAGCGACAGATCCATTGGTCGCGAGAGTACTGCGACGCCAATAGGGTCCCGCTGCGGGGGACGTCGCGTCATTCGTCACGAGGAGGCCGTCACGATGCTGCTC
>DASZDB010000557.1:0-2388 GCA_035942495.1 Solirubrobacteraceae bacterium | reverse complement strand
GGCCGGCTCCGCCGCCGGCAGCGGCCCGCAGACACTGCCGAGCGCGATGCTGGCACCGGCGCCGCCGGAGATGCCGGGCGCCCCGGCCGCGAGCGCCGCGGGGCGCGAGCGCGGCGACCACGCGCAGGACCTGCGCAACGGCGAGCCCGTGCCGGTGGTGATCGGCATGGACGCGCGCATCATCGGCGACCTCGGCCACCCGAACGTCGACGCACGCCTGCTCGAGCTCCTGCTCGTCAACGACACGATCGCCGCCCGCCTGCTGCGCGCGCACGGGATCGACGAGATCCTGCTGCGCGAGGTCTTCGGCCCAGCCGATCAGCGCTAGGGACTGAACGCCGGGCGAGCGGACGCGGCGGCTACCCCTCGACCGTGGCGTAGACCTCGTCGAGCAGCGCCGCGCGGTCGCTGAGGTCGAAGTTCTCCGCGAGGTACCTGTCGGTCTCGTCGCGTGACTGCCCGTTGAGCGCCATGTTCAGCGCGATCAGGCGGGCGCCCTCGACGTCGTCATCGTCGTCGCCGGCACCTGCTGCGGCATCGGCGCCGCGGGGCGCCGCTGCCGGCGGCGTCGCACGCTGCGCGGGCGGCGCGGCGGGAGCCTCCGGCTCCGGGGCGGGCGGACGGGCCGGACTGGATGCAGCAGGCGGCGGGGGCGTCGGCGCCTCGGTGATCTCGAGGTCCTCGACGATCGGCGCGTCGGCGGCCGCCGGCGCGCTACGGCCGGAGGCATCGTAGAGCTCGCCCATGTTGCCCGACAGCAGCGACAGGTCGGCGTTCAGGCGGTTGGCGCCCGTGCGCAGCGCCTCGACGAGCGCGTTGAGCTCGCTCTCCATCGCGTCGACGCGCTGCAGCATGAGCGATGTCGCCTCGTGGACCTTGCCGACGTGCTCCTGCGAGCGCTGGACCGCTTCGTCGCGAGTGCGCTGCGCGTCGCGGGTGGCGTCCTTGGCCGTCTGCTCGGCCAGGTCGCGCGCCTCGCGCTCGATCGCGTAGGCGCTCGCCTCGGCAGCCTCGACGATCGCCTGCACCTGCGAGCTCGCCACGCTGGCCAGAGACTCGCCGGAGCGGCGCCCCTCGGCGGCGGGCGCCGCGGCCTCGGACGTCTTCGCGTGTTTCAGGGACTCGACCTCGCGCGCGAGGGTGGCGAGGTGCGCGTCGACAGCCGCCGGCTCGTAGCCGCGGCGGCCGATGGGAAAGTCCCGCTTCTCGATGGACTGACGGTCGAGGGCCAAGGTGCCTCCGGAGTTCTTCGCAGACGGACGGACCAGCCAGCCAGACCCTAGCGCGGAGCGCCCGGGAGTCCTACCCTGGTGCCGTCGCGTTCGATGAGGCCGTCGCGCTCGAGCCCCGCCAGCACGCGCTCGAGCCGTTCCGGGGCGATCGGCGCCGGCAGCACGTCGCCGGCGGCGAGCGAGGCGATGACCCGCCCGCGCGCCCAGCGGTCGGTCTCCTCGAAGCGCACGGCCCGCGGGCGGGAGGCGCGCGAGGCGGTCGCGACCCGGCCGCGCGACGGGCACCACGGCGCTGCCGGACACTCCTCGCACCGCGGCGATCGGGCGGTGCACACGCGTGCACCGAGCTCCATCGCGGCCTGGTTCCAGTCGGCGTGGCGGACCACCGGCAGCAGTGCGCTCGGCTCCGCGCCTACGCGGGCGGCGACCCGCCGCACGTTCGTGTCGACCGCGGCGATCCGCTCGCCGAACGCGAACGACGCGACGGCCGCGGCGGTGTAGGCGCCGACCCCGGGCAGCGCGCGCAGCCCGCGGCTGTCGCGCGGCCAGCCGTCGCGCGCGACGATCGCGCACGCCGCCCGCAGGCGTAGTGCACGCTGGTTGTAGCCGAGCCCGACCCAGGCAGTGAGGACCTGCGCCGGCGTCGCGGCGGCGAGCGACTGCGCCGTCGGCCAGCGCTCCAGCCAATCCTCATAGCGCTCGAGCACGCGGGCGATCTGCGTCTGCTGAGCCATGAACTCCGAGACGAGGATCGCGTAGGGGTCGCGGGTGCGCCGCCACGGGAAGTCGCGACCGCTCGCGTCGTACCAGGCGAGCACCGCGGCCTGGAGCGGCTCGTCGGTCACCAGGCTCAGGCGGGTGCTTCGTTGGCCTGCGCGGTCAGCAGCTCGCGGCGCAGGTCGCGGATCTCGTCGCGGATCCGGGCGGCGTACTCGAAGCGCAGCTCCTCGGCGGCGGCGAGCATCTCCTCCTCGAGCTCGACGAGCGTCTGCTCGAGGTCGGGCAGCGACATCGCCTCCACGGCGCTCTTCGCCGCGCGGCGGCGGCGCTTGCCGCCCTTGCCGGGCACCTTGGACTCCGACTGCAGGAACTCGGCGATGTCGGAGATGCCCTTGACGATCGTCGCCGCCGTGATGCCGTGCTCCTCGTTGTAGGC
>DASZDB010000556.1:0-2207 GCA_035942495.1 Solirubrobacteraceae bacterium | reverse complement strand
GACAAGATCCAGGGCTTCATGTTCCCCGGCGGCATGATGGGCGGCGGCTCGCTGGCGCTCAACCAGCTGCTCGTGCAGATGGACGGCGTCGACGAGCCGCCGTTCAAGAAGCGCTTCTTCACCCGCCGGATCAACACGCTGCTCGACGCGACGTACGTGATCCCGCAGCGGATCGGCAAGCTCCCGCTGCGTCTGAAGCCGCCGGCGCCGCGCTCGGAACAGATCTACTTCATCGGCGCGACGAACGTCCCGCTCGACCGCCTCGACCCGGCGCTGATCCGGCCGGGCCGGATGGGCCGCCACATCTGGTTTCGCACGCCGACCAAGGACGACCGGATCGACATCTTCGACCTGTACCTGCGCAAGGTCGACCACGAGCCCGGCCTGGACACGGCGCGCCGCCGCGACGAGCTCGCGCGGATCACGAACGGCTACTCGCCGGCGATGATCGAGCAGGTCTGCTCGATGGCGCTGACGTTCGCGCACTCCGAGGGGCGCAGGGAGTTCGGCTGGCAGGACCTCGTCGAGGCGATGACGACGATCGAGTCGGGCACGGCGGTGCGCATCGAGTACGTCCCCGCCGAGACGCGCGCGGTCGCGATCCACGAGGCCGGCCACGCGGTCGCGTCGCACGTCTACATGAAGGACGTGCTCTCGACGCGCCTGTCGATCCGCAAGCGCGGCAACTCGCTGGGCCATCACCAGGCGATCGAGAAGGAGGAGCGCTTCTCGTCGTGGCGGTCGGAGGAGTTCTCCAAACTCGTCTGGACGCTCGGGGCGATGGCCGCCGAGCGCGTCTTCTACGGCGAGAACTCGACGGGCGTCGGCGGCGACCTCGAATCGGCCACGACGCGCGCGGCGTGGATGGTCGGCGTCTGCGGCATGGGTCCCGAGCCGGTCGATCTGGCCGGCGAGGTGCCCGACGACGAGCTCGCCGATCGCGAGAAGGAGGTCATGGAGCGCTACGAGCGCATCGGCCAGCGGCTGATGAACCGCGTCTCGCACGGCAGCGCGATGCAGGGCGACCCGATCGCCGCCGTGCTCGCCGACGCCGGCAAGCGCGCGGCGGCAGCGCAGATCCTCGGCCAGGCCTACGTGGCCGCGCAGGCGTTGATCGAGGCAAACCGCGTCGAGGTCGAGGCGATCGCCGACACGCTCGTCGAGCGCCGCGAGGTGCACGGCGACGAGGTCGTCGCGCTGCTCGAGCGCCATCGGCTCACGCGGCCGGAGTTCGACGCCCTCGACGAGGCGGGATGGCCGAAGCTGTGAGTTCCGATCCGGCCAAGCAGGCGGAGGCCGCGGCGCCACCGGTCGTGCGCCACGCCAAGCGCTTTCGCCTCTTCATGGGCGGGCTGATCGTGCTGGCGATGGGGGCGCTGGGGCTCGCGACGTTCCTGGCCGCGACGAGCGGCGAGCAGGGTGAGAGCCGGTCGTCGTGGGCACCGTTTGCGCCGACGAGCGACGGCGTCGACAGCGGCGCGCGCCAGATCGCCGAGCACGTCGGGCGCCAGTACCGGCTGCCGACGGGCGAGCAGATCGTGCTCGTCACCGGCGGGCCGATGGAATTGCAGGACCTGCCGATGAAGATCGCGGTGCGCGAGTCGCTCGCCGACGGCGGCGACATCGAGGTGCTCGAGGGCAAGGGCGTCCTGTACCGCATGTGCGGGCTGGGGGAGAAGTGCTCGATCGCCAAAGGCCGCGCGAGCGCCGAGCGCGCCCTGTTGCTGCGCCGCGAGGCGCTCGAGCTCGCGCTGTACTCCTTCCATGACCTCGACGATGTCGAGCACGTCGTCGTGTTCATGCCGCCCGCGAAGGGCGAGGACCCGTCGGTCGCGTTGCACTTCCGACGCGGCGAGGTGGCCGGGCAGCTCGCGCGGCCGCTGCGGGCCACGCTGCCCGCGCCGGTGCCCAACCCCGACACGATCACGACGGCCCCCGGCATGCCGTTCATCGAGCGCATCACGATCACGAACCTCTTCAAGTTCAGCCTCACGACGGGCAACCAGGACGCCAACGTGTTCCTCGTGCTCGACCCGCTGCCGACGAGCTCGTAGGGCGGCGGGCGTCGGGCCGGGGATGGCGGTGCGTGGGCGCAGCGCTTCTGAACTGCATCCCTGAGGAACAAGGGCTTGTGGGCCGGGGTGTGGCGGATACGTATCGCCCCGCGTGCAACATTCGCCGCACCCCCGCACAGCCCCACCCACGAC
>DASZDB010000555.1:0-2492 GCA_035942495.1 Solirubrobacteraceae bacterium | reverse complement strand
GCCGCGTGGCGGCGCGCCGCGGCGCGGTCGTCGCCGACCTGACGGACTTCGGCGGCTGGACGCTCGTGCAGCCCGACGCCGTGCACCCGACGCCGCTGGGGCAGGTCGAGATGGCCGACCGTGCGGCGCGCGCCCTCGGCTCGCGGATGCGGCCCTCGGATCTCGTCCGCGACCGGCGCGGGCACGACGTGCGCTACGTCCCGGCCCACGCTCGCGCGCTCGCCCGCAACCTCGCGCGCCGGGCGCGCGAGCGCGTGATCCCTCTGCGCTGAGGGCGGGCGGTCGAGCGCGGCGTAGCATGCGACGCATGGCGCTCCTGCGAACGACGCGCAGCGTCCTGCGTACGCCGGGTGTCGTCGCCGGGCGCGACATCAGGCTCGGCCGCAACGTGCGGTTTCAGATCGGCGCGGGCGCGCAGGTCGTCATCGGCGACGGCTGCCGGATCGGCGAGCGCACGCGTATCGTCGTGCAGCACGGGCGCGTCGAGCTCGGCGCCGGCGCGCGACTGGGCGAGCGGTGCACCGTCGTCGCGCACGCCGGCGTGACGATCGGCGCGGGCGCCTGGCTGCAGGACGGCGCGGTGCTCGTCGACTTCGACCACGTCATCGACGACGTCGAGCTGCCGGTCCGCGCCCAGCCGCTCGTCTCGACGCCGATCGTCATCGGCGAGCGCGCGCGCATCGGCCTCGGCTCCGGCGTGCTGCGCGGCGTGACCGTCGGCGCCGGCGCGATCGTCGGCCCCCACGCCGTCGTGACGCGCGACGTGGCGCCCGGCGCGCGCGTCGGCGGCGTCCCCGCGCGGCCACTCGACGAGCTCGATGGCTGAGCGCCGACGCGGGCCGGTCAGCGCCGCGACCGCGAGCTCGTCCGCCTGACGCGCGTGGACGCCGGCACCGCCGCCCTCCTCGCCGGCGCGGGTCTCGGCGCCGGGATCGTCAACGCCGTCGCCGGTGGCGGCTCGCTGATCACGTTCCCGGCGCTGCTCGCCGCTGGCTACCCGAGCGTCACCGCGAACGTCACGAATGCCGTCGCGGTGCTGCCCGGCTACCTCGGCGGCTCGCTCGCCTATCGCCGCGAGCTCGCCGGCCAAGCCGGCCGGATCCGAGCGCTGGCGGCCACGAGCGCGGCCGGCGCCGCGACCGGCGCCGCGCTGCTGCTCGTCAGCCCAGCCAGCGTCTTCGAAGCGATCGTGCCGTGGCTCATCCTCGCCGGCTGCGGCCTGCTGGCGGTCCAACCGCGCATCGCCGCCGCCGCGCGCGGGCGGCGCACGACGCCGTCGCCGCTCGCGCTGCACGCCGCGCTGTTCGCCGCCACCGTCTACGGCGGCTACTTCGGCGCCGGCCTCGGGATCATGCTCCTCGCGATCCTCGGCGTCTTCGTCGCCGACGGGCTGCAGCGCCTCAACGCGCTCAAGGGCGTGCTGTCACTGCTGGTCGCCTGCGTCAGCGCCGTCGGCTTCGCCCTCTTCGGCCCGATCGCCTGGGACGCCGCGGCGATCATCGGCGTCACCTGCCTGCTCGGCGGCGCCGCCGGCGTCGGCGTGGCGCGGCGCCTGCCGGCCGACGCCCTGCGCGCGGTCGTCATCGCCTACGGCGTGACCGCGGCGATCGTGCTGCTCGCGTAGGCGCCGCGCCCTAACGTCGGCGGCAGTTCGTGTTGCTGCGGCGCACCTCGGTGTCCCCGTTGGAGAACGTGTAGGTCGCGCTGCTGCGCCACTTGCCGCCGACGCACTTCGCCGGCGTCGTGATGAGCCGCTTCTTCCTTGACCCTGTGCCCTTCGTCTTGGCGTCGAGCTTGATGTCGAGCTGCTGCAGGATGACGTCGCCGCTTGCGCAGCCGTTCGCGAGCGTTCCGGGCGGGCGGCAGATCCGCGGCAGGACGGCGGTGATCTTGTTGGCCCTGACCGTGAGCGGCAGGACCGCCGTCTGCAGGCCGGTGAGGATTGCGGCCAGGCCGGTCGCGGTCGCGTAGACGGCGACCTGCTGGCGGATGGGATCCAGCGGCGTCCCGGTGATCGCGGCCGCGGTTCCGCGTCCGATCGCGCTGCCGGCCGGGCAACCGGCGGCGCCCTGGGCCTGCAGCGCCGCGAGGCTGCAGCGCGTCGCGGCGGCGGTGTTGAACTTCGTCCCGGCCGGCAGCGCGAAGACGATCTTCGTCACGCGCAGCGCCGGCGGCGTGATCGTGCGCCGCGTCGTGATCGTCGCGCCGGTCGACTTCTTCGGGGTCTTGGCGGAGAGCTTGAGCGTCAGCGAGTGCTCGCTGCGAACGGCCGCGGTGGCCGGGATCGCCGCGAGCAGCGCGAGTGAGACGGCGGCCGCGATCGAGAGGTGGTGGCGCATCGGCGCAGCATGGCAGCGCGCCGCGCGCACCGTCCTGCGGTCCGGCGCCGGCAGCCCGTCGCGTTAGGCTCGTGCACGCCGTGAGCGACGCCGATCCCACCGGGTTCTTCGAGCCGCTCTACGTCGCCGCCGCCGAGCGGGGCGACGCTGCGC
>DASZDB010000554.1:0-2331 GCA_035942495.1 Solirubrobacteraceae bacterium | reverse complement strand
AGGGCAGCGTCTTTCACTTCACGCTGCCGTCCGTGTCACCCGCCGGAGCCGAGCCACCCCGCGTCGCCGTGAGCGCGTAGGCGCATGGGTCGCTCCGCCCTCCGGCCCATCGTCCTGAGCCTCGGCCTGTGCCTGCTGCTCGCGTTCGGCGGCTGCGGCGGCTCCGACGACGACGACCCGCCCGTTGCCGCGACGACCCCGGACCCCCAGCCCATCCGGATCGGCACTAAGAACTTCACCGAGCAGAGGATCCTCGGCGAGCTCTACCGCCAGGCGCTCGAGGCGAAGGGCTACGAGGTCGAGCTGAAGTCCGACATCGGCAGCTCGGAGATCGTGCACCGCGTCCTGCGGCGCGGCGCGCTGGACATGTACCCGGAGTACATCGGCGTGCTGCTGTCGGAGGTCGCGCAGAAGACCGACAGACCACCGAGCGACGCCGCGGCATACGACGCCGCGCGGGCGTTCGAGCGGCGAAACGGCTTCACGCTGCTCGACCAGACGCCGTTCGCCGACGAGAACGCGCTCGCGGTCAAGCCGCAGTTCGCGCGCCGCCACGGGCTGCGCACGATCGCCGACCTGCGCAAGCTCGAGGGTACGGTGAAGGTCGCCGCGCTGGCGGAGTTCGCCACCCGCTTCGAGGGCCTCGTCGGGCTGGAGAAGCTCTACAAGCTGCGCCGGCTCGACGTCGTCGAGGCCGAGGGCAGCGAGCGCTACACGCTGCTCGACGGCGGCGACGTCGACGTCGCGTCGGTGTTCACCAGCGAGGGCCAGCTCGCCGGCGACGACTACCGCGTGCTCGAGGACCCCGAGCGACTGTTCGCTTCGGGTCGCGTCGCGCCGGTCGTCAACGACGAGGTCCTCGCGACCCACGGCGACGGCCTGCGCGCGGCGATCGATGCGGTCAGCCGCGAGCTGACGACGAGCGCGATGCGCAAGATGAACGGCGACGTGGACCTGCGCGAGCGCGAGCCCGCCGCGGTCGCCGCCGAGTTCCTGCGCGCGAAGGGCCTGACGTAGCTGCGGCGAGGGGATGCGGTCCGAACGTCCGCTAGCCTGCCGACCGATGACGGCGACGATCCGCGTAGCGGTGTGCGACGACGCTCGGGCGGTGAAGTTCTTCCTGCGTCAGGTACTCGAGGAGGAGGGGGACATCGAGGTCGTGTCGGCGACGAGCACCGGGGAGGAGGCGCTCGTCCAGCTGGCGGACTGCCGCGCGGACGTGCTGCTGCTCGACCTCGTTCTGCCCGACGTGCCCGAGCCGGCGACGCTCGTCGACCGGATCCGCGACTGCACGCCGAAGACCGCGATCGTGCTGATCTCCAACCTGCCGCCGTTCAGCCTCGAGAAGGAGGCCGCTCGGCTGCGGACCGACGGGTGGGTGCCCAAGGCGGCCAAGCCCGCGCAGCTGCGCGAGGCCGTGCGCGCCGCTTCGGGTTAGCTGTCGCCGCGTAGCGCGTGCCGGCAGCGTCGCGACCGGGGCCGCCGATGACGATGTCTCGGCGGCTCGCCCCTCAGCGCTCGGCGACCGCGACGTGGCGGTCGGGCCCGACGGTGAGCGAGCGGCGGCCCTCCAGCAGCTCCAGCAGCTCGTCGCCGACGACCTCGCGGCGCCAGCCGCGCAGCGTGCGAACATCGGGCGGAGGCTTGCCGTCGCGCATCGCGAGCACGATGCGCTGCAGGTCGGCGCGGGCGGCGATCAGCTCGTAGGCGAGCTCCTCCTCCAGAGCGCGGGTGCGCACGAGCGCCTCGGCAAGTGCGATGACCGGCGCGTCGAGCGCGTCGGGCTGCGCGGGGCGCTCGCCCTCGACGGGGATCGGCGGCCGGCTGCGGCCGCGCTCGACGGCCTCGAGGATCGCGCGCCCGCGGCGGCGCAGCGTCGACTCGTTGATGCCGCGGATCTGCTCGAGCTGGGTCATCTGGGTCGGGCGGCGCTTGGCGACCTCGACGAGCGCCGCATCCGACAGCACGGAGGGGATCGGCCGGTCCTGGGCGCGCGCCGTCTCCTCGCGCCAGACGACGAGCTCGCGGGCGACCGCGCGCAGCTTCGGATCGAGCGAGTTGATGCGCGGCAGCCGCGCGAAGATCGTGTCGGGATCGCGCTCGTCGGTGGTGGAGGCGAGCGCGACGCACTCCTCGCGCGCCCAGTCCAGCCGCCCGCGCGCGCTCAGGCGCTCCTGCAGCGCGCTCGTCGCCTGCAGGATGTGGCGCACGTCGTCGCGCGCGTAGTCGATCTGCTCGGCGCTCAGCGGGCGCGCGTCCCAGCGCGTGAAGCTCGCGCTCTTCTGCAGCCGCACGCCGAGCAGCTCGTGCAGCAGCGCCTCGTAGCCGAGC
>DASZDB010000553.1:0-6582 GCA_035942495.1 Solirubrobacteraceae bacterium | reverse complement strand
GGGCCGGCGCGGCGGGGCGCGGCGAGCGGGCGGCGCGCTCGACATCGTCCTTGACGATCCGTCCGCCCGGGCCCGTGCCGGCGATCGACTGCAGGTCGATGCCCTGCTCGCGGGCCAGGCGGCGCGCGAGCGGCGAGGCCTTCACGCGCTCGGTGCGCGCCGCGGCGGCCGCAGGTGCTTCGGGCGCAGTCTGCGGAGCGGCGGCCGCAGGTGCTTCGGGCGCAGTCTGCGGAGCGGCGGCCGCCGGCGTCGCCGCGGGCTCGAGCTCGGCGGGGTCCGTGGCCGTCGTGCTCGCCCCGCTGCGCCCGTTCTCCCCACCGTCCAGCCGCGCGATCACGCTGCCGATCGGCAGCGTCTCGCCGGCGTCGGCCACGATCTTCAGCACGCCGGCCGCGTCGGACTCGTAGGTCAGCGTCGCCTTGTCGGTCTCGATCTCCGCCAGCGGCTCGCCGCGCGCGACCGCGTCGCCGTCGGACTTCAGCCACTTGAGGATCGTGCCCTCCTCCATGGAGTCCGACAGCCGCGGCATCACGATCTCGGACATGACTACTCGCGATCCCGGAAGGTCGCGAGAACGGCGTCGACGATCTGCGGCTCGTGCGGGAAGGCGAGCTCCTCGAGCGCCTTGGAGTACGGCATCGGAACGTCCGCGCCCGTGACGCGCTGGACCGGCGCGTCGAGATCGTCGAAGGCCTGCTCCTGGATGAGCGCCGCGAGGTTCGCGCCGACGCCGCCGTGCGGCCAGCCCTCCTCGACGATCACGCAGCGGTTCGTCCTGCGGACCGAGGCGAGGATCGTGTCGAGGTCCAGCGGACGCAGCGTGCGCGGGTCGATGACCTCGGCCTCGATGCCGTGCTCCGCGCTCAGCGTCTTCGCGGCGCGCGCGGCGGTGAGCACCATCCGCGAGATGCCGACGACCGTCACGTCGGAGCCTTCGCGGCGGATCGCGGCAACGCCGAAGCGCACGGTGAAGTCGTCGTCGTCGGGCACTTCGCCGCGCTGGCCGTAGAGGTACTCGTGCTCGATGAAGACGACGGGGTTGTCGTCGCGGATCGCGGACTTCAGCAACCCCTTCGCATCGGCGGCGGTGGTCGGCACGGCCACGAGCAGCCCGGGGACGTGGAGGTACAGCGCCTCCCAGGAGTGCGAGTGCGTCGGCCCGAGCTGGTGGCCGGCGCCCTGCGGCATGCGGACGACGAGCGGCACCTTGACCTGGCCGCCGAACATGTAGCGGATCGTCGCCGCGTGGTTGACGATCTGGTCCATCGCCAGCAGCGAGAAGTTGATTGTCATGAGCTCCACGACGGGGCGCAGGCCCGTCATCGCGGCGCCGACGCCCATGCCGACGATCGTGTTCTCGGAGATCGGCGTGTCGCGCACGCGCTTCTCGCCGAATTCGTCGAGCAGCCCGGCCGTCACCTTGAAGGCGCCGTTGAAGACCCCGATGTCCTCGCCCATGAGCATGACGTTCTCGTCGCGCACCATCTCCTCTCGCAGAGCCGCGTTGAGCGCCTCCCGGTAGCGCATGACCGCCATGGTTCGGCCCCTCCTACTCCTCTTCTCGCTGCGCGGCCTCGGTGGCGTTGGGCGCGTGCGTGCCGGCGTGGGCGTGCTCGGCCGAGCGCGGCAGGTCGGCGCGGTCCATGCCGCGCTCGTCCTCGCCGCGGTGCGGCCTCGGCGTGCGCTCGTCGACGGAGTACCAGCCGCGGACCTGGTCGCCGAGCACGTAGATGTCGTCGTAGAGGTCGTTCGGCGAGGGGAACGGCGAGGCGTCGGCGAACGCGACGGAGGCGTCGACGCGCTCGATGGTCTGTGCGTCCATGCGCGCGCGCTCGTCGGCATCGAGGATGCCCGCCTCGACGAGCTGGTCGCCGAAGACCGTGATCGGGTCGCGCCGGCGCCATTGATCGACCTGCTCCTTGGTGCGGTACTCCTCCGGGTCGGCCATCGAGTGGCCGCGGAAGCGGTAGGTGACGGCCTCGACGAGCACCGGCCGGCGCTCCTCGCGCGCGATCCGCAGCGCCTCGCACGTGACGTCGTACGTGTCGACGACGTCCATCCCGTCGCAACGCATGCCGGGCACGCCGAAGCCCTCGCCCTTGCGCATGAGGTCCGTCACGGCGGAGTGGCGCTCGAGCGACGTGCCCATCCCGAACTGGTTGTTCGTGACCATGAAGACGACCGGCAGGCTCCACAGCGCGGCAAGGTTCATCGTCTCGCCGAACGTCCCCTGGTTCGACGCGCCGTCGCCGAACTGGCACAGCGTGGCGTCGTCATGGCCGAGGTAGTCGGAGGCGAGCGCGAAGCCGGCCGCGAGCGGCAGGTTGCCGCCGACGATGCCGTAGCCGCCCATGAACCGGCGCTCGAGGTCGAACATGTGCATCGATCCGCCGCGACCCTTGCAGAGGCCGTCGACGCGGCCGAAGAGTTCGGCCATGACCTTGTCGGGGTCGCTGCCGCGGGCGAGCGTGTGGCCGTGCGAGCGGTACGTCGAGATGAGGTAGTCGCAGTCGCGCAGCGCGCGCGTGGAACCGACGATCGTCGCCTCCTCGCCGATCGCGAGGTGCAGGAAGCCGCCGATCTTGGCCTTGGCGTACATCTCGCCGGCGCGCTCCTCGAAGCGGCGGATGAGCATCATCGTCTGCAGCCATTCGATCGCAGCGGCGGGCTCGGGGAGCTCGGCCTGCTGGGCGGGCTGCGTGGATGGCGCCGTGCGCTCGGTCATCGAAAGATTCAGAGTACCCGCCGCGACGAGCGCGGTCGGAGCATTCGCGCGGCCTCGCGTGAACGTCGCCGTTTGACAGGCGGCGGCAGCGCGGTGATGGTGCAGGTGTGAGCGACCACGGACGTGTCAGCCGCCGCCGCTTCGTCGCGGGGGCCGCAGCGGCCGCGGCGGCGGCCGCCGCCGGCGCGGGCCCGGCGTCCGCGGACGCCGCCAAGCGCCGAGTGCCACGCCGCCGCGTGCGGCGCCGGCAGGACGTCGTGGTGGTCGGCGCGGGCCTGTCCGGCCTTGTCGCGGCGCGGGAGATCGCCCGTGCCGGGCACTCCGTGGCGGTGCTCGAGGCGCGCGATCGCGTCGGCGGCCGGATGCTCGACCAGCCGATCGCCGGCGGTGAGGTCGTCGACCTCGGCGCAGAGTTCATCGGCCCGACGCAGAACCGCGTCCGGGCGCTCGTCGACGAGCTCGGGATCGCGACGTTCCCGAGCTTCAACGAGGGGCGAAACGTCTACCTCGCCGGCGGCGGGCGCCTTCTGTACTCCGACACCGGCCCGACGGGCACCGCCCCGCCGGCGGTGCCGCTGCTCGCCGACCTGCTGCTCACGATCCCGAGGCTCAACTCGATGTCGCTGACGGTTCCCGTCGACGCGCCCTGGGACGCGCCCGGCGCGGCACAGCTCGACAGCGAGTCGTTCGAGACGTGGCTGCGGCGCAACTCGACCGGCGTCAAGCCGTTCATGGAGGCCGCGCGCGCCGCGACGCGCCCGATCTTCGGCGCCGAGCCGCGCGAGCTGTCGCTGCTGTTCATCCTGTTCTTCATCGCGGCTTCGGGCGACGAGCGAACGCCGGGCACGTTCGAGCGCAACTTCAACACGCGCGGCGGCGCGCAGCAGGACCGCATCGAAGGCGGCACGCAGCAGATCGCCGTGAAGCTCGCGCAGGGGCTCGGACGCCGCGTGATCCGCCGCTCGCCGGTTCGTCGGATCGTCACCGGCCGCGGCTACGCCGACGTGATCTCCGACCGCTACGTCAACCGCGCGCGGCGGGTCATCGTCGCGCTGCCGCCGGTGCTCGCCGGCCGCATCCAGTACGAGCCCGCGCTCCCGTCGCTGCGCGACGGCCTGACCGCGCGGATGCCGCAGGGCCACCTCATCAAGATCCAGGCGATCTACGAGCGCCCGTTCTGGCGCGGCGACGGGCTCAACGGCGCGTCGATCTCTGACCGCGGGCCGTGCAACGTGACGTACGACAGCTCGCCGCGCTCGGGCGCGCCGGGCGCCCTGCTGGGATTCATCGGCGGCGACGAGGCGCGCGCGTTCACGCGGTTGTCGGAGGGGGCGCGGCGGCGCGCGGCGCTCGAGAGCCTCGAGCGGGCGTTCGGGCGCCGCGCGCTTGAGCCGATCGCCTACTTCGAGACGGACTGGCCGGCGCAGCCGTACTCGCGCGGCGCCCCGGTCGCCATCGCGCCGCCGGGGGTGCTGACCACGTACGGTCGCGCGCTGCGCGAGCCGGTCGGCCGGCTGCACTGGGCAGGCACGGAGACCTCGACGTACTGGAACGGCTACATGGACGGCGCCGTGCGGGCGGGCGAGCGCGCCGCGCGCGAGGTGCTCGAGCGGCTGTGAGCCGCAGCAGGACGCGTGATCGATGAGTTCTCGCGTGACGCGCCGTCCAAGGCGGCAGACATCCGTCGCGGGAGCCCGGCTCCCGCCGAGCAGAAGGGAGCAGCATCATGCCGAAGATCAGGCCGAACCTGTGGTTCGACAGCGAAGCCGAGGAGGCCGCCGAGTTCTACACCTCGGTCTTTCCGAACTCGCGCATCGTGAACGTCACGCACTACACCGAGGCAGGTCCGCGAGCGGCCGGCATGGTGATGACCGTCGAGTTCGAGTTGGATGGCCAGCGCTTCGTCGCCATCAACGGCGGCCCGCAGTTCACGTTCAGCGAAGCGATCTCCCTCGAGATCGAATGTGCCGACCAGGACGAGGTCGACCGCTACTGGGAGCGCCTCACCGACGGCGGGTCCGAAGGCCCGTGCGGCTGGTGCAAGGACCGCTACGGGTTGTCGTGGCAGGTCGTGCCCCGCGGCATGGAGGAGCTGTTTTCGCCCGAGGCCGACCCGAAGCGGGCCGCGCGTGCGATGCAGGCGATGTTCGCCATGAAAAAGCTCGACATCGCGGCGCTGCGCAGCGCCGCGGACGGCGTGCCGACCGGCTGATGCCGGCGCCGGCGGCCCCGTAGAGCGCCACACTTGTTCCGAGACCAGCGGCAAGTGCAGCGACGCCCCAGGGAGGACGGTGGGCTGCTCTACGGGACCAGTTGCCGGGCGCCCCACCGTATCCCCGGATGCACGCTTGGAGTAACCGCGGATCGCGCCACGACGGGCGTTCAGGCGACCCGATCCGGGGTGACCATCTCGCTGCCGGCGTGCGAGTTGCCACCGCTGCGCTTGGCGCTGTAGAGCGCGAGGTCGGCCCGGCGCATGACTTCGGCAGGACTGAGGGAGCCGTCGATTGGTGCGCTCCCGGCGCTTACGGAGGTGCGCAGCGAGCCGCCGCCGGCCGGTTGCGCCGCCGCCGCCAGGATGCGCGCCGCGGCCGCGTTGGCGTCCTCGCCGCCCGCGTCCTGCAGGATGATCGCGAACTCGTCGCCGCCGATCCGCGCCGCGACGTCCGGCAGCCGTGTCTGCTCGCGGATCGCGGCGCCGACGTGCTGGAGGATCTGGTCGCCAACCTGATGGCCGTGGGTGTCGTTGATGCGCTTGAGGCCGTCGACGTCGACGAGCAGCAGCGCGGCGGGAGTGCCATGGCGCTCGGCCAGCGCGACCTGGTGCTCGAGCGCCTCGTCGAAGCGCCAGCGGCGAGCGAGCCCGGTCAGCTCGTCCTGGCTGGCGCGCTTCGTCGCGTGGTCGGCCAGCCGGCGCTGCTCCTCGACCGCGGCTTGCAGCTCGGCGCGGCGTGGGGACGGCACGATGTGCAGCTCGAGGCGCATGACGGCACCGGCGATGAACAGCCATGCGCCGATGGCCTGCATCGAGTGAAAGACGATCTCGTGCGCCTCGACCGGTTGCGGCTTGGCCGCGAGGGTGTGCACGAGGATGTGGATGTGCGTCGCGCCGCAGCCGATGAAGAACGCCATCGCGGCGCCGCGGATCGCCAACACGAGGCCGTCGGAGACGCTCGGCATCTTGATGCGCGGGGCGACGACGATCGCGATGACGAAGTACCCGAGCGCGACCGACGCGGCGAGTCCAGCCATGACAGATGTCGTCATGACGGCTATATCGCCATCGGTCCCGTGGAACTTGAGCGAGCAGCGCGATGCGCCAGAGCGTCGGCGCGCCCCGCGCTGCGACAGCCGCCGTCAAGTCGCGCCGCGGGTCTCGGCGCGGCGCGTCAGGGACCGGGTGACGCGCTGCAGCACCACTGCACGCCGCCCGGGAAGGCAGGGCTCGTGGCGCCCGGCGTGAACTGACGGGCGATGTTCGCGACGGCGGTGAGGCGGCCGCCGCCGCGCGGGCGCAGGAACAGCCATTGGTCGGCCTCGGGCCAGCCGATCAGCAGCCGGTCGGCCCCCGGCGCCCACGCGAGCGCGCCGAAGCGGCCGGGGCCGGTGAAGAGGACCCGTCCGCCCAGCGCGCGCGTCCCGTCCAGCAGCAGCACCTCACTGCGATCGGCTGCCTCGGAGCGCCGGATGATCGCGACATCGCTTCCGCGCGGCGCCCACTGCGCGTTCTGCACGGCCGTCCCGGCGGGCATGGCGCGCGAGGCCAGTCGCTGCCCCGAGCGGCCGAAGAGGACGACGCGGCGGCGCGTCGTCGCGAGCAGGCGGCTGCCGTCCGGCGACCACGTCAACGCCACGGC
>DASZDB010000552.1:0-3202 GCA_035942495.1 Solirubrobacteraceae bacterium | reverse complement strand
GGCCGCGGCCACCAGCGCGCCGCGTAGCGGCGCATCGACGCCACCCACTCGGCCCGCATCCGCGCCGGGTCGGCGTCCTGCGCGCGGGCGACGCTCGTGCCATAGCCGTGCACGGCCGTCGCGGCCGGCACGATCTCGGCGCGCCGTCCGGCCCGGGCCACCCGCGCGCACAGGTCGCCGTCGTTGAAGAACAGGGGGAAGGCCTCGTCAAACGGCTTGGGCTGCAGGTCGCCGCGCGCCGCCATGACGCAGGCCGCCGCCGGGCAGAAGACGGCGACCGGCTCGCGCGGCGGGCCGCCCGCCCACAGGTCCGCGTAGCGGCGCCGGGCCAGCGCCTGCCCGCCGCGGCGCGCGTCGACGCGCCGGCCGATGCTCGTGAAGCCGAGCAGCGCGCCCGGCAGGCGCAGGTCGCGGCGGGCGAACAGCTGCGGAGTCCCGTTCGGATCGCGCAGAAGCGCCGCCGCGATGGCCACTTCGGGCTCGGCCAGCAGGCGGTCGCGCAGCGCCGCCGCGCAGCCGGGGTCCATGACGCAGTCGGGGTTGAGGATGAGCACATGGTCGCCGCGGGTGGCGACGAACGCGGCGTTGACGCCGGCGGCGAAGCCCGTGTTCGCACCCATGTCGAGCAGCCTGACGCGCTCATCGGCGACGGCCCGCGCGCGGACCCGCTCGACGGTCGCGTCGCGCGATGCGTTGTCGGCCACGACGACCTCGACGTCGAGCCCTGCGGCGGCCTGCGCGAGGGCGCCGTCGAGGCACGGGTCGATCTCCTCGGCGTGGTCGTACGTGACGATCAGGATCGAGACGAGGGCGGGCGCTCTCACAGCGCCACGATACGGAGGCGGGCGTCGTCTAGCCTGCGCGCCCATGCCGATGCAGGACTTTCTCGCCGGATTCGCGCTGTTCGCCGTCCTGCTGGCGATCGTGGGAGCGGCGACGGCGCTCGTCGTCCGACGCCGGCTGCGCCACCTCGACCGCCTCGAGCTGGCGCTGGCAAGCGTGATCGTGGGGACGACGGTCCTCATCGCGGTGCACCTCGTGCCGCTCATGCTCGGGATCCTCACGCGCGCGACGGTCATCGCCGCCGCGCTGCTCGCGGTCGGGGTCGCGCTGCTCGTCACGCCCGCGCCGCCGGGCCACGACCAGCCCCCGGCCGACCGCCCGGCCCCGCCCAGCCGCCAGTCGTCGTGGGCGCTCGCGGCGCTCGCCGCTGCGTTCGCCACGATCGCCGCCGTCGCCGACCTCGGCCGCTGGGCCGGCGACGAGCTCGTCGGCGTCGACCCGCTGACGTTTCACCTGCCGAACATCGGCCGCTGGGTCCAGAACGGCTCGATGTGGCACATCGACCAGTTCGTGCCGCTGCTGGCGCACGGCAACTACCCCAACAACGGCGACATCGTCCTGCTGAGCACCGTCCTGCCCTGGCACAACGACTTCCTCGTGCGACTGCCGATCACGTTCTTCCTGGCGACGATGGCGGTCGCGGTCTTCGCCGTCGCGCGCGAGCTGCGGGCGTCGCACGCCGCGGCGGTGCTCGCCGCGGCCACCGCGATCTCGCTGCCGGTCGTCGGCATCGCGACGATCCCGCGCGCGCTGCCCGACTCGCTCATGTGGACGACGTTCGCCTGCGGGATCCTGTTCCTGCTGCGCCACGGCCGCTCGGGCCGGCGCTCGGACCTCGTCCTCGCGGGGGTCGCGCTCGGGATCGCGGCGGGCACGAAGTGGTACGGCGTCAGCTCGGTCGCGGTCGTCGGCGTGATCTGGGTCCTGGCGCGCCTTGCCGCGCGTCGGCACGGCACCGGCGCGGTCCTGCGCGACGGCGTGCTCGTCGGCGCGCTGTCGCTGCTCGGAACGCTGCCCTGGCTGCTGCGCAACCTGCTGCTCTCCGACAACCCGGTCTTCCCGCTGAAGGTCTCGCCGTTCGGGCTGACGATCTTCGACGCGCCGCCCGACGTCATCCGCGACCAGGCCGGCTTCACGATCGCCGACTACGCCGGCGAGCCCGACGTCCTGCGCCAGCTCGCCGGCGAGATCGTCGAAGGGCTCGGCGCCGCGCCGATCCTCTGCGGGCTGGTGCTTGCCGTGGCGATCGTGCTCGCGCGCCGCCGCGGGCGCGCCGCGGACGCTCGCGTGCTCCTGCTCGCGCTGACGGCCGTCGCTCTGGGCCTGCTGTACACCGTGACCCCGGCGACCGCGCTGGGGCTGCGCGGCGACCCGTCGCTCGCCCACGGCAACACCCGCTACGCCGTACCGGCGCTGCTCATCGCCCTGCCGATCGTGGCCTGGCTGGCCGGCCGGCTGCCCCGCGTGGCCGGGCTCGCCGTCGAGGCGATGCTCGCGGCCACCGCGCTGAGCGGCGCCTACCGCGGCTACGAGGTCACCGGCCTGCGCGATCTCGTGCTCGCCGCGGCCGGTCTCGCGGCGCTCGCGGCGGCGGCATGGGTGCTGTGGCGCCTGCGTGCGCAGCGCGCGGTGCTCGTCGCGGCCGCCGTCGCCGCGCTGCTCGTCGGCCTCGCCGCTGCGCACCGCATCGAGGGAGCGATCAACGACGGGCGCTACCGCGGCATCGACCGCGCCGTCGACACGCTGCTGCGCATCGCGCCGCAGGACAACCGCATCGGCCTCGCCAGCGACTGGTCCGTCGGCGGCCTGTCGCCGGTCTGGCCCGCGTTCGGAACGCGGATCGCCAACGACGTCGAGTACGTCGGCGAGTTCGTCGACGGCTTCCTCACCCCCTACCGCAACGCGGCGGCGTTCCGGCGGGCGGTGCGCGACGGCCGCTTCGACGTCCTCGTGATCGGCCGTGGCTTCTACCCGCCCGAGGCGACGCCCGAGCAGCGCTGGGCGATGGAGGCCGGCTGGCGGACGGTCGCGCTCAGCCCGCGCCTGCGCGTGCTCGTCTCGCCGTCAGCTCCTCGATGACGCTCGCCATCCGTTCGGTCTCGGCGTCGACGTCGGTGTTCGCCTGCACCCACGCGCGCGCCTGAGCGCCGGCCCGGCGGCGCGCCTGCGGATCGAGGGCGAGCGCCGCGCACAGCTGCTGCGCCAGCGCCGCGCTGTCGCCGGGCGGGGCAAGAAACCCCCACGGCGCCAGCACGCACTCGGGCAGCCCCACCTCGTCGCTGGCGACGACCAGCACGCCCATCGCCATTGCCTCCTTGACGACCACCGGCATCGAATCGCGGTCGCCGTCGCGCGCGAC
>DASZDB010000551.1:0-1852 GCA_035942495.1 Solirubrobacteraceae bacterium | reverse complement strand
GTCCTTGACCGTGCCCGAAGCGCGATCGACCTTGCCCTCGTCCTTGAGCTCGTCGTCGCCGGTGAGGTCGCCGAGCGCTTCCTTCGCGTGTCCCTTGGCCTTGTCCGTCGATCCGTCGTCTGACATCTGATCTCCTCGGGTGGGGGTTGAGATCGCCCTACCCGGATGCCCGGTCCCGTTAGCCGTCGGCGTCGTCGAGCGAGCCGAACAGCCACGCGAGCGTGCCCGCGCGGACCGGCCCGATCCCGGCGACCGCGCGCAGCTCCTCGCCGCTGGCCGCGAAGACGGCCGGCAGCGATCCGAAGTGCGCGAGCAGGCGGCGCGCGCCGACGGTGGAGATGCCGGGCAGGCAGGTCAGGACGTCCTCGGCGACGGCCGCGCGATCGTCGGTCGGCCGGCGCGGGCGCGGACGGCCGCGCGCCTCGCTCGGGCCGGCCGCCTCCATCCGGGCCAGGCGCTCGAGCCAGTCCGCCGTGTCGCGCGCGTCGGCCGTGGCCACGACCGCCGCGCCGCTGAGCAGCACGCGGGCGAGCGCGCCCTTCCACGAGCTCTGGGCGATGTGGATCGGCGTGCCCTCGACCACGACGACGGCCGCCTCATAGGCCTCCGCGAGGCGCTCGATCTGCTCGAAGAGCCGGCGGTCCTTGATCGAGGCGGCGAGATCGGCTCCCGTCTTGCGCTCGACGACGAGGCGGTCGGAGACCACGTAGTCGCCGACGGGCAGCTGCGCCGCCGTGGCGCCGAGGCCCGCCGCGCGCAGCCTGCTCGGGATGCCGGAGCGCTCCTCGCGGTGGTCGTAGAGCAGCGAGAGCACGCTCACAGGATCCACCACGGACGATCTGGGCGCTGTGACCAGTACTCGGCCGAGCGGCCTAAGCTGTCGCCGATGCGCTGGACGGCGACGAACAGCGAGGGCTACGCCGCGCCCGCGGCGCTGGCGACCGACGTCGTGGTGCTGACGGTGCGCGAGGGCGGCCTGCTCGCGCTCACCGTCGCGCGCGACAGCGCCGGCGAGCGCGGCGAGCGCGCGCTGCCCGGCGGCTTCGTCGGCATCGGCGAGCGTCCGCGCGACACCGCCCTGCGCAAGCTGCACGAGAAGACCGGCCTCGCGGCGCCGTACGTCGAGCAGCTCGGGGCGTTCGCCGACCCCGCCCGCGATCCGCGCGGATGGATCCCGTCGATCGCCTACCTGGCGCCCGTGCCGCCGGGCACCCTCGTGCCCGACGCCAGCGCGCGCTGGATCGCCGCTCGCGGCGACACGCCGCTGGCGTTCGATCACCGTGAGGTGCTCGACGCCGCGGTCGAGCGCCTCGAGGGCAAGCTGTGGTGGTCGAACATCACCGTCGGCATGCTGCCCGGCACGTTCACGCTCAGCGACGCGCGCCGCGTCTACGAGGCGATCGCCCAGACGCGCTATGACCCGGCGACGTTCGGCCGCGACCTCAAGGCCACGGGGCTCATCGAGGCGACGGGCGAGCAGCGGGCAGCCGGCCCGGGCCGCCCGGCCGCGATGTACCGCTTCACGTCAAACCGGCCGGAGTGGGGCGCCGGCCGCCGCAAGCGCATCGCCGCCGCGTAGTCGGTCCTTACTCGCGCTCGATCGCCAGGTGCGGCATCCGGCGCTCGAGCCACGACGGCGCCCACCAGGCCTTCTCGCCGACGACCTGCATGAGCGCCGGCACGAGCAGGCAGCGGATGACGAGCGCGTCGCGCAGGACCGCCATCGCGAGGCCGAGACCGAACTCCTTGATGACGCGCTCGGGCGTCAGCGAGAACGCCAGGAACACGACGATCATGATGAGCGCCGCCGCGGTGATGACGCGGCCGGTCGTCGCGACGCCGTTGCGCACCG
>DASZDB010000550.1:0-4609 GCA_035942495.1 Solirubrobacteraceae bacterium | reverse complement strand
TCCAGCGTCATGCCGCGCAACCTTACGCCGGAGGCGGACGCGGGTGCGACCGCGCGGCGGCTCAGCCCGCGGCGAGCCGGTAGACCGGCCCGCTGAGCGACACGACGTAGACGCGGCCGCGCGCGTCCTCGCCGAAGGAGGCGAGCTGTTCGACCCGCGACAGGCCGGGGATCGCGGTGTCGCCCTGCGCGGAGCCGGCGGAGAGCTTCGCCGAGCGCAGCCGGCCGACGCAGAGGTCGCCGTACACGTAGCGGCCGGCCAGCGCCGGCAGGTTCGGGTCGCGCACGACGTAGCCGCCCGTGATCGAGCAGTTGCCGTCGCCGTGCGAGAGCTCGATGACGGGTGCCACCGCGCCCGGCGCAGGCTCCTGGAAGTTGCGCCGCGCGCCCTCGAACGGCCGCCAGCCGTAGTTGGCTCCGCGCGCCGCGCCCTTCGCCGCGAAGTTGACCTCCTCGACGGCGTTCTGGCCGACGTCGGCGATGGTCAGGTCGCCGGTCTGGCGGTCGAACGAGAAGCGCCACGGGTTGCGCAGCCCGTAGGAGTAGATCTCGCCGCGCGCACCCGACCGTCCGACGAACGGATTGCTCGGCGGCACGCGGTAGCGCCGGCCGCCGCTGCGCCGCGGGTCGATGCGCAACAGCTTGCCGAGCAGGCTGTTGAGGTTCTGCGCGTTGCCGCGCTCACCGTGCTGGTCGTTGGCCCCGCCGCCGTCGCCGGTGCCGATGTAGAGCAGCCTGTCGGGCCCGAACGTCACGAGGCCGCCGTTGTGGTTCGCCTCCTCGTCGTCGTAGCGCAGCACGAGCCGCGCGGTGCTCGAGTCGGCGCGGTCGCGGCTGGACTTCGAACGCCGGTACTCGACGACGCTCTGCGTGCCGCTGCGATCGGTGTAGTTGACGTAGAAGCGCCGCGTCGTCGCGTAGTCGGGCGCGAAGGCGATCGACAGCAGGCCCTGCTCGCCGCCCGCGATGACCTTGCCGCGGATGTCGAGAAACGGCCGAGAGCGCCGCTTGCCGCCGGTGATGACGCGGACCCTCCCGGCCTGCTCGACGACGAAGACGCGGCGGGTGTCGCCGGGCGGCGCGGTGACGTAGACCGGCGCGTCGAACGTGCCGATGCCGACGAGCCGGACGCCATCGGCCGCGGAGGGCTTGGCCCGCGTGGTCTCGGGCGGCTCGGCGCTGGATGCCGACGCGGGTGCTGGCGGCGTCGTCGTCGCCTCGGCGCTCTCGTCATCCGAACCGCACGCGGCGAGCACGGCGATCGTGGCCAGGCAGGCGACCGTCAGGGCGGCGCGGGACACCCCCGGAGGATCGCACGCTCCGATCGCCGGGTGGTGCAGTTGACTAGCGTGCGGCGCGTGCCCGCCGCGCTCGTCGTCGTCGCCAAGGCCCCGGTCGCCGGGCAGTGCAAGACGCGGCTGTGCCCACCGCTGCAGCCCGCGCAGGCCGCGACGCTCGCCGAGGCCGCGCTCGCCGACACCCTGCAGGCAGTCGCGTGGACGCCCGGCGCATCGCGGCGCGTGCTCGTCCTCGAGGGCGAGCCGGGGCCGTGGCTGCCCGACGGGTTCGAGGTCGTCGCGCAGCGCGGCGACGGCCTGCGCGAGCGGCTGGCGCATGCCGTGGCGGACGTCGCCGAGCCGCTGCTCATGGTCGGGATGGACACGCCGCAGGTCACGCGGGCGCAGCTGGCGGGCGCGCTGGGGCGGCTCGACGACCCGGCCGTCGACGCCGTCCTGGGCCCCACGGCCGACGGCGGCTACTGGGCGATCGGCCTGTGCACGGCGGATCCGAGCGTCTTCGACGGCGTGGCGATGAGCACGTCCGAGACCGGCGCGGCGCAGCGAGCGCGACTCGGTTCGCTCGGTCTGCGCACGACAGAGCTCGAGACGCTGCGCGACGTCGACACGTTCGAGGACGCGATCGCGGTCGCGACGCTCGCGCCGTGGACGCGCTTCGCGGCGACGTTCGAGCTGCTCGGCGTCACAGGCTGACGAGCCGCGTCGCGGTCGCCTTCCAGGTCGCGGCGACCCGCACGCCCGGGGCGAGGTGCAGACCGCCGAGCGCGGCGCTCGTGATCTCGGCGACGAGCGGCTGCGGCGCCGCGAGGCCGACGCGCACGCGGTTGCCGACCTGGGTGACGGTCAGCACCTCGGCCTCGAGGCGGTTCTGCATCGAGCTTTCCTCGTGCGTGCCGGCCGGCTCGAGCGCGATCTCCCACGGGTGCACGCTCATCGCGACGGGGCCGGTGCGCCGGTCGGTGCTCGTCGCGGTGCCGCCACCGTCGAGCTCGACGACCGTGACGTCGCCGGGGCCGGCGTGCGCGACACCCGTCAGCACCACCGCGCCGGTGAAGTCGGCGACGAACGCAGACTCAGGCAAGGCCGCGAGGTCGCCGGCCGTGCCCTCCTGCACGATCCGGCCGCCGTCGATGACCGCCACGCGGTCGCCGAGCACCGCCGCCTCGGTGAAGTCGTGGGTGACGAGCAGCGCCGGGACGCCGCTCTCGCGCAGGACGGTGGCGAGCTCGCGCGAGGCGCTCGCGCGGGTGCGCGCGTCGAGCGCCGAGAGCGGCTCGTCGAGCAGCAGCGCGCGCGGCCGCGGGGCGAGCGCGCGGGCGAGGGCGACGCGCTGGCGCTCCCCGCCCGAGAGCGTGCGCGGGCGCGCGTCCGCCAACGCGCCGATGCCGAACCGCTCGAGCAGCTCGATGGCGCGGCGGCGGCGCTCGGGGCGCTTCATGCCGCGCAGCCCGTACGCGACGTTCTGCCAGACCGGCATGTGCCCGAACAGCGCGTAGTCCTGAAAGACGTAGCCGCAGCCGCGCTGCTCGGGCGCGAGCTCTCGATCGCGCTCGGTGTCGAGCCAGACCTCCTCGCCGCAGGTGACGCGGCCGTGCGTCGGGCGCAGCAGCCCGGCCGCGATCCGCAGCAGCGTGCTCTTGCCCGCACCGGACGGGCCGGCGAGCGCCAGGCAGCTTCCGTCCGGCGCCTCGAGGACGGCGTCGAGCCGAAAGCTCGCACCGGAGGTCGAACCGAGCGTCGTGCGCGCCTCAACCCGCAGCACGCAGCAGCCTCGTCTCGTCGCGGGCCAGGAGCTTCGCCGACAGCAGCAGCGTCCCCGACACGATCACCAGCACCGCCGACAGCGCGAGTGCGCCGTCGAAGTCCGTGCCCAGGCGCTCGTAGATCGCCAGCGGCGCGGTCTGGGTGCGGCCGCGGAACGAGCCGGCGAAGATGAGCGTCGCGCCGAACTCCCCGACGGCGCGGCCCCAGGCGAGCGCGAGGCCGGCCAGCATGCCCGGCGCCGCGGCAGGAATCGCGATGCGGACGAACGTCCGCGCCTCCGAGGCGCCGAGCGTTCGCGACGCCTCCAACCACGTCCGGTCGACGGCGGCGAACGCCGACTGGGCGCCGCGGATGAAGAACGGCGCTGCGACGAAGGTCAGGGCGACGATCACGCCCGCGGTCTCGAGCGCGAGCCGCACCCCCGCGTCGGCGATGTAGCCGCCGACGATGCCGGCGGGGCCGAGCGCGGCGAGCAGCCCGACGCCCGCCACGGCCGGCGGCAGGACGAGCGGCAGCTCGACGAGCGTCACGACGAGCGCGTGGCCGCGGAACGTTCGCGTCGCCAGCAGGTAGGCGGCCGGGGTGCCGACGAGGACGATGATCGCGAGCGCGGCGAGCGTCGTGCGCAGGCTGAGCCAGAGCGCGTCGAGCACGCCGGGGTCGTCGAGCGCTCCGACGAGGTTGCCGGGCGTGGTGCGGACGAAGATCGCGACGACCGGCAGCGTGAGGAACGTCAGCGCAGCGGCCAGCGCCAGGACGAGCGCCGGGGTGAACCAGCGCCGGCCCTTCACTGCTGCGGTGTACCGGGGGCGGTCGCTTTGCCGCCGTCGGCCGGTGCCCCCGCGAAGCCCGCCGCCTTCAGCGCGTCGGCCCCCGCGCCTTCGAGCAGGCCGGCGACGAAGGCCGCGGCGGCCCGGCGATGCGGCGCCCCCTTGACGATCGCGACGCCGTAGGCCACCGCGGGCTGCAGCCTCGCCGGCAGCTCGATCGCCTTCAGCCGTCCGTTGGTCGCGGTGACGTCGGTGATATAGAGAAAGCCCGCGTCGGCGGCGCCCTGCGCGAGCTTCGCGGAGATGCCGCCCACGTCGGGCTCCTCCGAGCGCACGTTGGCGAGGATCGCCTTGCGCTCAGACGCGCCGAGGCGGTCGAGCACCTTGCGCGTGTAGGCGCCGACCGGCACGCCGGCCGCCCCGATGGCGATCGTCACACCCTGCTTCGTCAGGTCGTCGAGGCTCGCCACCTTGGCGTCATCGGCGGGAACCGCGAGCACGAGCCGGTTGGCCGCGAAGACCTGCGGGCGCTCGACGAGCCCCTGCTCGAAGAGCTCGTCGGGCAGCTTGGTGTTCGCCGACGCGAACACGTCCGGCTTGGCACCCGTCCGGATCTGTGCGGCCAGCTCATCCGAGCCGGCGAACGAGAACTGCGCCTCCGCCTCCTCGAACTGCTCGCCGTAGGTCGTGAAGGCGCTCTTCAGCGATGTCGCGGCGGACACGAGCAGGTCGCCGCGATCGTCGTCCGCGGCGGAGGTGTCCGAGCCGCAGCCGGCGA
>DASZDB010000549.1:0-21491 GCA_035942495.1 Solirubrobacteraceae bacterium | reverse complement strand
CCGCGCGAGGCGCGCGACGTGCTCGAGGCGATCGAGGGCGACATCGAGCTGCGGCTCGTCGCAACCGTCGCGGGCGACCGGCTCATCCTCGACTTCGCCGGCAGCGCGCCGCAGCACCACGGCAACCTCAACTGCCCGCTCGCCGTCACGCGCTCGGCGGCGTACTTCGCGGTCCGCGTCCTGACCGACCCCGACGTGCCGCCGAGCGCCGGCGCCTACCGCGCGATCGAGGTGCGCGCGCCGGAGGGCTCGCTGCTCAACGCCCGCGCCGCCGCCGACGGCGACGCGCCCGCGGTGGCCGGCGGCAACGTCGAGACGTCCAGCCGCGTCGCCGACCTCGTGCTCGCCGCCTTCGGGCGCGCGCTCGGCCAGGGCACGATGAACAACATCACCCTGGGCACGAATGACTTCACCTACTACGAGACGCTCGGCGGCGGCCAGGGCGCCTGCCACGACGCCGCCGGGCCGAGCGCCGTCCACGTCGCGATGTCCAACACGCTCAACACGCCCGTCGAGGCGCTCGAGCTCGAGTTCCCGCTGCGCGTCGCGCGCTACGCGATCCGGCGCGGGTCGGGCGGCGCCGGCCGCCACCGCGGCGGCGACGGGATCGTGCGCGAGCTCGAGGCGCAGGCGCCGATGTCCTACGCGCTGATCACCGAGCGCCGCCGCCACCCGCCGCCCGGCGCCGACGGCGGTGCCGACGGCGCCTGCGGGCGAAACCTGCTCAACGACGAGCCGCTGCCGGCGAAGGCCAGCGGCGAGCTCGCGCGCGGCGACCGCCTGGTGATCGAGACCCCCGGCGGCGGCGGGCACGGCGCCGACCCGCGGTCGTGACGGCCTTGCGGCCGCCCGGTCCGTCACGCGCCGGAGCCTGACCCCGGCGCGGACGGAAGGACGATCGGATGTCGTGCGGGCTCAGCCGCCGGTTCGCAGCTGGCGGATCGTCCAGACCTCGGGTCCCAGGTCGATCCCTGCGGGGGTGATGTTGTGCAGGTAGATCGTCACCGTGCCCGGCGAAAGGACGTCCGACCCGGCGAACACGAGACCCGCGTCGAGCCCCGCGGGCGGCGACACCACGACGATGTCCAGCGGGTCCACGCCGGACAACGGCACCTCGACGGCGACGCGCTGGCCCGCAGGGATCGCCTCCGGACCAACCGACGTCGTCGTCACGATCCGATCCAAGACGCCCGACGCAAGATCGCGCGCCTGAATCGTCCCGTCGGCGATCTTCTCGCTCGTGACGGCGCCGGCCACGATGGCGTTCGCTGCATCGCTTCCCGCGAGATCACGCGCGGTGATGGTCCCATCGCCGATGTCCTGGCTCTCGATCGACCCGTCGCGGACGAAGCTCCCGGTGATCCGCCCGTCGCCCGACGCGCTCGTGAGGTCCTTGATCTTCGAGAACGACACGGGATCGCCGGCCTCGTTCGGGACGCCGTCGTCGTTCGCGAGCCGAGTGGCGAACGCACTCACCGCCGCGCTGCCGTCGTCGTCGCCGTCGAGCAGATCGCTGGGGATCCCGGTCAGGTTGCCCCACGTCAGGGCCGGGCCCTCGTCGTCGACGCCGTCGGCAAAGCCGGCGGGCACGCCGGTCAGGCCGCTCCACGGCGCACCCGTCACGCTGAACTCGTTCGCCGGGCTGAGCGAGAGCCCCGATCCGGCGGTATACGTCGTGCCGCCGCCACCGCCGCCGTCGCGCGTCCAGTCCAGGGCCACCTCGTTCTTCTTGCACGACCCGTCGGCGGCGATGATCTTGACATTCCCGCCGTTGTCGATGCAGCTGTGCACGAGCGCGGTGTCGCCGCCGTGCGCCCAGGCCGACCCGGCGCCGACTGTCAGCGCCGCCGCCGCCAGGACGAGCGACGCGGTCGCCTTCCGTCCGAGGCCGAGCCGCGGCCACGCGTTGGATTCTGAGCTACTCATGATCGTTCCCTTCGTCGCTCGAGCCCGGCGGCTGCGTGCCGGCTCCCATCAGATCAACCAAAACGGGGCGCGACTCTAGATGCGTCGTACATACATCGCCCTAGGGAGCCACCCCTGTCTTTTGGCGCGTCGGAGCTAGTGGGGGGCCCACTAGCATCACTGAGGTGGCGCCCGTCCCCGCACGCTCCTCCCCCGACCGCGTCGGCTTCGTCGGGCTCGGGATCATGGGCTCGCGGATGGCGGCGAACCTCGCCCGCGCCGGCCACGAGCTGACGGTCTTCAATCGCACGCGGGCGACCGCCGATGCCTGGGCGGCCGAGCACGGGGGCACCGTCGTCGCCTCGCCGGCCGACGTCGGCGCCGCCAGCGACGTCGTCATCAGCATGGTCGTCGACGGCGATCAGGTGCGCGAAGTCCTGCTCGGCGAGCAGGGGGTGGCGCAGGGTGCGCGGGCCGGCACCCTGTGCGTGGACATGTCGACGATCGCTCCGGCGCAGACGCGGGCGATCGGCGCCGAGCTCGCGGAGCGCGGCCTGGCGCTGCTCGACGCCCCCGTCACCGGCTCCTCTCCCAAGGCGCAGGACGCCACGCTGACGATCATGGCCGGCGGCAGCGCCGACGATTTTGCCCGCGCAGAGGCGCTTTTCGAGGTCATGGGGGAGCTCGTCGTGCACGTCGGTCCGCTCGGGCACGGCGAGACGGTCAAGCTCATCAACAACGCCGCCGCCGCCGCCAACGCCGCCACCGTCGCCGAGGCGCTGCTCGTCGGTCAGGCGACCGGCGTCGACCTCGACGCGCTCGTCAAGGTCATGGGCAAGGGCTCCGGCGGCTCCGCGATGCTCGACCTCAAGGCCGCGCCGATGCGCGCCCACGACTACACGACGCTCTTCAAGCTCGCGCACATGCTCAAGGACGTACGCCTCTGCCTCGAGGAGGCGCAGCGCGCGAACGTTCCGTTTCCGGCCGCCGCGCGGGCCCGCGACGTCCTCGTCGCCGCGATGGCGCGCGGACACGCCGACGACGACTTCGCGGCGCTTCTGGACGCCCTCGAAGCATTCGCCGGCACCCGCCTCGACGGCTGAGCGTTACAAGAGAAACGCCTGTATTTGCAGGGTTATTTGGTCATTTGTGCGGATCTGTGCCACAATTACGGCTGTCCCGTTGCTCGGGTCTGGGTTGATCTGAGGCAACGGGTTCACTTCGTTTCCGTTCCATCTGTCGTCCCGTCGTCGTCTGGGATTCTCTATGCCAATTGCGTTCAAAGAGTGGGCAGTGACCGTACGTGCTCTCGCTGAAGGCGAGCAGCTGCTCACCCTGCGAAAGGGTGGGCTGCGCGAGTCCGACAAGCGTTTTCGCGTCGAGCACGACCGCTTCTTCCTGTATCCAACCTTCGATCACCAGCGCGGTGACTGCGTGCGCGAGTCGCACGTACCGGAATTGGCGCGGGCGCTCGAAGAAGGCGTCTGGGCCGACGGCGAGCCGCCGACCGGCGCGCTGGCCGGTAGCGGCCTGAACCCGCTCCCCCAGCCCGACCGCGTGCGGATCCGCGCGTGGGCCGAGGTCGCCGATCACTTCACGATCACCGATCCGCGCTGCGTCGACGCCCTGTCGCCGTTCTACGTGTGGAGCACCGACTACGCCGAGAAGCGCCTGGAATGGAAGCGCCGCCATCCGCTGCACGTCCTGCTGCTGCGCACCTACCGCATCCCGCGGCCTGTCACGGTGCGCGTGAAGGACGAGTACGGCGGATGTCGCTCGTGGCTGGAACTGCAGCGCGACCTGCCCTTCGAAGGCACCCCGGTCCTCTCAGACGACGAGTTCGAGCGCGCCGCCGCCACAATCCGCGACATCGCCAACGGCGGCATCCCGGCGCTGGTGTAGTTGCTGGCGGCGATCGCCGCCGCGCAGCGAGTCCTGGCCGTCGGGATCGGCGGCGGGGGTGACGTCGTTGGGGCGCTCGTGGTCGCCGAGCTCGCTGCAGCGCTCGGCACGCCGGCCATCGTCGGCGGCCTGACCTGGGAGCGCCGGCCGATCGACCCGCTCGCCGGGCCGCGCCGAATCGACGAGCTCAGCGGCGTGGTCGAGCCGCTCAACGCGCACGCTGCGCTGGCTGGACCGGACACCGCCGGTCCCGGCGGCTTCCTGTTCGCGGAGTCGCACATGGCGCGCCACCTCGGCGAGCCGGTGCTGCTGCTGGACGTCGGCGGTGGGCCGGCGGCCGTTGCGGCTTCGCTGGCCGATGCCTGCGAGCGCCTGGACTGCGACCTCGTGGTGCTCACCGACGTCGGCGGCGACGTGCTCGCCCACGGCGACGAAGGCGGCCTCGGCAGCCCACTGGCCGATGCCGTCTGCCTCGCCGCGGCGCCGCTGCTGCTCGAGCGCGGGGTCGGCGTGCTCGGCGCGATCTTCGGCGCCGGCTGCGACGGCGAGCTGACGCCCGACGAGGTGGCCGCGCGGCTGGCGGAGGTCGCCGCGGTGGGCGGGCACCTCGGCGCCTGGGGCCCGGGTTGCGCTGAGCTCGACCGGCTGGAGGCGGCCGTCGAGCAGATCCCGACCGAGGCCAGCACCATGGGCCTGCGCTGCGCGCGCGGCGGCCTGGGCAGCGTGCCGATCCGCGACGGGCGCCGCACGGTGCAGCTCACGGCGAGCGGCGGCCTCGTGTTCTTCTTCGAACCGCTGGCGGCGCTGCACAGCGCCGCGCGCTGCGCCCGGCTGGTGGCGGACGCGGGCTCGCTCGACGAGGCCAACGCGATCCTGCTCGACCACGGGATCGCCACGGAGCTGCACTGGGAGGCGTCGCAGCCGCCGCCTCCGCCCGTGGGGTAGGCCGCCCGACGGCGTCGATCCGGGTTAACCCCTCTATACGAGGTCAATCCAGAACGATGGGCTGACGAAGCGGCCCGCGGGGTTCAGATGAACGGTACGGTTCGCGGCACGTGATGTCGCTCGAGCGCGTGCTCGTCGCCTGCCTTGCCGCGTTCGCGCTCTGCGCCGGGGCCGCCCCCGCCGCCGCGCAGGTGCAGCCGTACCGCACGAACGACTTCGGCGGCTTCCGCGACGTCCTGCCGCCCGGCGCGAACGGGCGCTCGAACGTCGTCGAGCTGGCGGCGTTCCTGGCCACCGGCGCGCGCCCGCCGCACAACGACGACCAGCGCGACATGTACGCGCGCCTGCTGTCGGCGACGCCGGGCGTGACGAACGCGAGCCTCGGGCTGCTGTTCAAGGACGCGAGCTTCGGCGTCGCGCCCGGCGACCAGGATCGCGCGTACTCGCCGATGCCGGGCCTGACGATCACGCGCGACAGCTCCTTCGGCGTGCCGCACGTCTACGGCACGACGCGCCAGGCCGCGATGTTCGGCCTCGGCTACGTCGCCGCCGAGGACCGCCTGTTCTTCATGGACGCGCTGCGCCACGTGGGCCGCGGCGAGCTGAGCTCGTTCGCCGGCGGCGCGGCCGGCAACCGCAGCCAGGACGCCGAGCAGTGGGCCAATGCGCCGTACACCGAGGCCGACCTGCAGCGTCAGGCCGACCAGCTCGACGACCTCTTCGGCGCCGAGGGCGAGGTGCTCCAGCAGGACGCCGCGAACTATGTCGCGGGGGTCAACAGGTACATCGAGGAGGCGCGGCTGGACGTCACGAAGATGCCCGGCGAGTACGCGGCGATCGGCCGGCCTGGCGGACCCGAGGACTGGAAGCTCACCGACCTCGTCGCCACGGCGTCGCTCGTCGGCGGGGAGTTCGGCAAGGGCGGCGGCGATGAGCTCAACCAGATGGAGCTGCGCCGCTCCTTCCGCGCACGCTACGGTGCGCGTCGCGGCGAGCGGCTGTGGCGCGAGTGGGCGTCGTACGAGGACGCCGATGCGCCGACCACGGTGAAGCGGTCGAGGCGGTTCCCCTACCAGACGCCGCCGAAGCGGCCGGCGCGCGGCGGGATGGCGGTCGCCGACGCGGGGTCACTGCGCCGGACGAACGTGATCGCCGGCGGCACGGGCAGCGCGGCGCGGGCACGAGCGACGTCGCGCACGCAGCCGGTGCGCGGGGCTCTGTCGGGCCTGTTCCCCGGCGGCCTGAGCCCGATCGGCATGTCCAACGCGCTCCTCGTCTCCGCCGCCGAGTCGACCAGCGGCAAGCCGCTTGCCGTCTTCGGCCCGCAGACGTCGTACTTCGCGCCGCAGATCCTCATGGAGCAGGACGTCCACGCGCCCGGCCTCGACGCCCGCGGCGCGGCGTTCCCGGGCGTGAACCTCTACGTCCTGCTCGGCCGCGGCCAGGACTACGCGTGGAGCGCGACGTCGGCCGGTCAGGACATCATCGACACGTTCGCGGTCGATCTCTGCGAGGCCGACGGCTCGAAGCCGACGGCGGCGTCGATGCACTACCGCTTCCGCGGCGAGTGCCTCCCGATCGAGGTGCTCGAGAAGACCAACCGCTGGTCGCCGACGGTGGCCGACGACACGCCCGCGGGCAGCGTGCGCCTACGCGCCGAGCGCACGAAGCTCGGCCTGGTCAGCGGCCGCGCGACGATCGCCGGCAAGCCGGTGGCCTACACGCGGCTGCGCTCGACGTACATGCACGAGATCGACTCCGCGCGCGGCTTCGCGGACTTCAACAACCCCGACAAGGTGCCCGACGCGCGCGCGTTCCAGCAGGCGGCGCACAAGATCGGCTACACGTTCAACTGGCTCTACACCGACGACCGCGACATCGCGTACTTCAACTCGGGCAACAACCCCCAGCGGGCGTCCGGCGTGACCGGCCAGCTGCCGATGCCCGCGCGGCTGGAGTGGCGCGGCTTCGATCCCGATCGGCTGACGGCGGCCTACACGTCGTTCGGCAAGCACCCGCGGGCGATCGACGGCCAGCCGTACATCACGTCGTGGAACAACAAGCAGGCGCGGGGCTACGCGAGCGCGGACACCAACCTGCACTCGTCGGTGTTCCGCTCGCAGATGCTCGACCAGGAGATCGAGGAGCGGATCGCCGGAGAGAGGAAGATCGACATGCCGGGGCTGGTGGAGGCGATGGGCGAGGCGGCGACGACCGACCTGCGCGCCGAGCACGTCCTGTGGCTGGCGCTGCGCGTGATCGGTACGCCTGCCGATCCGAAGATGGCCGATGCCGTGGCGAAGCTGCGCGCGTGGGTAGCGGACGGATCGCATCGCCGCGACCGCGACGGCAACGGCGTCTACGAGCACTCGGAGGCGATCCGGATCCTGGATGCGTTCTGGCCGCGCTGGATGCGCGCGCAGTTCGGGCGGTCGCTGGGCGACAGGCTGTTCGAGGATCTGGCCCGTGCGCACGGGCTCGACAACACGCCGAACGGCAACGGCGCGCATCAGGGGTCGGCGTACCAGACCGGCTGGTACGGCTACGCGGCGAAGGACCTGCGGCGGGTGCTCGGCCTGCGTGTGCGCCAGCCGTACTCCAAGCGTTACTGCGGTGGCGGGACGCGGTCGCGCTGTCGCAGCGCTCTGCGCGGCGCGCTGACGGCTGCGCTTGATGCCTCCGATCCGCGGACGCTGTACCGCGACGCGGCGTGCGCAGACGCCGGCAAGCCGTTCGACCAGAAGTGCTTCGACGCGATTGTCTTCCGCGCGACCGGTGGGATCACACATCCGATGATCGACTGGCAGAACCGTCCGACCTACCAGCAGGCGGTCGAGGTGCAGGGGCACCGGCCCCGGTAGCGAAGCGCGGACGGGCGATGTGCGCCTGGGTCGAGAGCTCGTCTCTGCATTTCGTGGCCCGCCACGAGGAGCGCGACGACGACGACGTCGGCGCGGTGCTGGGTCTGCTCGAGGACACCCGCGAGCGGTTGTCCTCTGTGTTCGGTCAGCTGCCCGAGCGCGAGGTCACGATCGTGCTGCACACGAGCCGTACGGAGCTGGATCTGGCGCAGCCGCTGCTGCCGGTGGTGCGGCGCCTGACCACGCCGGCCGCCCGCCGCTACGTCACCGGCTGGGCCGGCGGCAGCGCGCTGCACACGCTCACGCCGCGCCAGCTCGCGATGCGGGCGGCGAACGTCGAGGGCTCGCGCGAGATGCTCTCCCTGACGCCCGCCGCGTTGTACGTCCAGCTCGTGGTGGCGGAGTGCAACCGCGCGCTGCCGCCGCCGTGGTCCCCGCGCGCGACGTGGCGCGCGGCGCAGTGGGCGTGGCTCATCTTCGGCTCCGCGCAGTGGTTCTCGGGGCAGACGGCGCACGCCCGGCCGGCGATCGCGCGGCGCCTGCGCGAGGGCGGCCGCCCGGACTTCCCGCCGTCGCTGCGCGACGCGCCGTTGCTCGGCGGCACGGTGATCGACCTGATCGCGCGCGAACGGGGTGTCGAACGCGTGGTGGAGTTGGTCCGCGAGCTACCGCGCGGCGGGCCGCGCGAGGCGCTGGTGGCGGTGTTCGGCGGGAGGGCGATGGTGCATTCTGAGGGCATGTGGCGGGCGCACCTCGCGCGGATGGCGGGGCGGTGAGGCCACAGCGCGGGCCGCGTTTCCACAGCCGCGCTGGTCTGGCGAATCATGCACGCGGGGCGACACACATTCGCCACACCCCGTTCAAGACGGGCTGGTGCGACAGATCGGCGACCCGAACGTCGCACTGGGCGCGATCGAGGACGGGCATCGTCAAGCGTTTGCGCGAGGAGCTAGACATCCCCGTTACACACGTGATCGTCGACCTCGAGCCCGCGCGACCGGCGGCAGCCCGGTAAGACAAGGAGATTCGAAGACCACGACGGCAGGGCAGCGAGTGCCGGTTTTTCGCGCTTTCGAAACTCTCGCCGGGCGGGCGGCTGCCCCTCCCCGTCCAGAGCAGGAGCGCGGCCGCTCACGGGGCAGACCGTGAATCCCGGCACAGCGTGCAAGCTGCCGACAGCAGCGGTGCCGCCGGAGGCGGCGAGCCGCCGGCCCCCGGCCGCGCTGGGCGTGGTACCGCGGGCGCCTCTGCGCTACAGGTCCTGCTCGAGCTCGATCTCATCGCGCAGCGGGATGCCGTGATCGCCGATCGCGGGGATCTCCGGCTTGAGCCGCGCGCGGCTGACATCGACGGCCCCGGCGCGGAGCTCGGCGAGGCGGAAGCCGCGGCGCTGATAGAAGCGCAGCGCGTCGACGTTGTCGTTGGTCGTGATCACCCACAGCCGTGTGCAGCCGGCGTCGCGAGCCACGCGCTTGACCTTCTCGATCAGTGCCGTGCCGACACCGTTGCGGCGCTCGTCGGCGTGAAGGGTGAGGATCTCACACGCACGGCCGGCGACGACGTAGGTCAGCACGGCGACGATCTGCCCGTCCCGCTCGGCGACGAGCTCCGGGTAGTCGAGCGGGTGGACGAGCTCGCCCCGGCGCGCAACGCGCAGCGAATGCCAGCGACTCAGGAAGCTCTCGAGCACCGCACGGTCGTCCGGTCGGGCGCTTCTGATCCTCACGCGCGCAGTCTTCCAGGACTGCAGGCGCGTCCGCCATGGCGTCGTCGAGTGTTGGCGCGCGGGTTCGGGTGCGACGTCGATCGAGACACGTGTGTCCCAGAAGGAGATCCGGCTGCGAGAGGTGCCGTAGCCGTCGTGATACCTTGCCCGCCGCTATCGGGAGGACCGATGACCGAGACGATTCCAGATCCGCCGCGCGGCCGAGCATGAGCTCGCCCTGCAGCCGAGTTGAGCTGGATGCTGCTCGAGCGTGAACGCGAGCTGGCGGCGATCGGCGACGTGCTCTCCGCGGCGCGGTCGGGCGCCGGCGGGCTCCTCGTGGTGGAAGGCCCGGCCGGGATCGGGAAGACGAGCCTGCTCCGCGAGGCCCGGCGTATCGCCGCGTCGTCCGGCATGACCGTCCTTCACGGCGTGGGAACGGAGTTCGAGCGCGAGTACCCGTTCGGGGTCGTCCGCCAGGCCCTGGCTCACCGCGTCGCGGGAGAGGATGCCCGCCGAAGGCTTCTGGCCGGCGCGGCGCGCCTGGCCGAGCCGGCGCTCTTGGACACCGCGGGCGTGCAGGCCAGTCCCTTCGGGATCCTCAACGGCCTGTACTGGCTGCTCGCGGGGCTTGCGGAGGAGGGGCCCGTTCTCGTATCGGTGGACGACGCGCAGTGGGCGGACGACTCGTCACTTCGCTTCCTCGGCTTCTTGTCCAGACGCGCCGAATCGATTCCCGTGGCGATCCTCGTCGGCGCGCGGACGCCGGCCGACTTCAGCGCCCCGCCCGCGGCACTCGCCGAGGTCACCGATCACGCTCGCTCGCACGACACCCGCCTGGAGCCTCGCGCGCTCGGCGAGCCCGGCGTGGCAGAGCTTCTGAACGAGCTGGACCGCGGGCCCGCCGACGCCGCCTTCGTGAGCGCCTGCCACCGGGCCACGGGTGGCAACCCGTTCTTGTTGAACGAGCTCCTGCGGGCCCTGCGCGACAGCGACTCCGCGCTCGCGGCCAGCGAGGCGCCGCGGATCGGCGATCTGTCGCCGCCCGCAGTGACGCGCTCGATCAACGCCACGCTCGAACGCCTCGGCCCAGACGCGAGCGCCCTCGCCCGCGCAGTAGCGATCCTCGGCGAGGGGACTACCCAGGAATTGGCCGCGACGCTCGCCGGGGTGGCGCGTGACGCAGCACCCGCGATCGCCGCCGAGCTGGTCCGGGCGGGCATCCTCCACGACTCCGCGGCGCTGCGCTTCCGCCACCCGATCCTGGCCGGGGCGGTCCGCGACGGGATGCTCGTGCATGACCGCGCGGCCGACCATGCCCGCGCGGCCGCGCTGTTACGCGACCGGGGAGAACCGGTCGAGCGAGTCGCCCTGCAGCTGCTGCACGTACCTGCGAGCGCGGATACTCGCGTCGCGGACGAGCTCAGGCTCGCCGCCCGCCACGCCAGCGACCGCGGTGCGCCCGCCACAGCGGTCACGCTTGTCGGCCGAGCGCTGGCCGAGCCGCCCCGCGCGGCCGACCGGCCCGAGCTCCTGATCGAACTGGGGCAAGCGGAGAGCGGCGCCGGCCGCCTCGTCGAGGCGAGTGACCACTTCGCCGAGGCGTACCGCGCCGCGTCCGATCCACTCGTCCGTGGGCGCGCGGCGGCCATGATGGCGGCGGCCGTTCCGGGTGATCCGGCCGCACGGCGGCGGGTCGTCGACCTCGTGCGCGCGACAATCGGCGAGGTCGAGCGGCTCGACCGCGAGCTGGGCCTGCGGCTGAGGTCGATCCTCGTGCTCGAGGGGGAGCCGGTCGACGACGGCGCGCTCGCCGGCGACACGGTCGCCGAGGCGGTCGTCCTCGGCACGCTGGTCTTCGCCAGGATGGATCCCTCGGCGCGCGCCGCGGAGATCGGCGCAATCGCATCGCGCGCAGCCAGGCAGGCCGACGCGCTGCTTGAGGAGGGTGCGATCGCGCTGGCCTTCGCGGGCATCGTCCTTGGCCTGCGCTGGGCCGACCGGCTGGAAGAGGCCGAGCGCCTGCTGGACCGCGCGATCGACGTGGCGCGGCGGCGAGGGGCGATCGCCGACTACGCGATGGCGATGACCTTGCGCGCGAACGTCCACCGGCGCGCCGGGCGACTGCGGGAGGCCGAGGCCGACGCGAGGGCGGCGCTCCCCGCCCGGCTCGACGATCACTGGAGCTTCGCCCGTGGCGTCCAGCCGCTCGCGGGCGCACTGCTGGGCCAGGGCCGGACCGAAGAGGCGGCGGCCGAGCTGGACGCGGTCGTCCACGAGGACATCCCCGACTCGCCGCCCATGCTCCCGGTCGTGCTGACCCGGATGGCCGTCCGTCATGCCCGTCGCGAACATGAGCGCGCGTTGGCGGACTGGCACGACGCGATCAGCCGCGCGCAGCACGGCCCCAACGCCGCATGGATCGAGGACCTCGCGGTAGCCGCCGACGTCCACTACGCGCTCGGCGAAGGCGATGCGGCCAGGGCCACCGCAGATCAGGCGATGGCGCTGGCCGAGCGATGGGGAACGCCTGGCGCGCTCGGGGAGGCGCTCCACGCGCAGGCCCGCGTCGGGGCGGTGGCCGATCCGCTGGATGCGCTGCGGGAGGCGGCGTCGCAGCTTTCCCGCAGCCCGGCGCGCCTCGAGCACGCGAAGGCGCTCGTCTCCCTGGGCGCGCACCTGCGCCGGAGGGGTCGGCGAGCGGCCGGCCGCGAGCCCCTGCGCGAGGGGTACGAGCTGGCGCTGAGCTGCGGAGCCGATGCTCTGGCGCAGACGGCCAGTGCCGAACTTCGCGCCAGCGGGGTCCGGGTGAGGCGGGAGGTTCGGACCGGTGTCGCCGCGCTGACGCCGAGCGAGCGTCGCATCGCCGACATGGCGGCGGGCGGCCTGTCCAACGCCGCGATCGCCCAGGAGCTGTTCCTGACGGTGAAGACGGTCGAGATGCATCTGACGCAGGCCTATCGGAAGCTCGACGTCGGCGGCCGCGGCGAGCTCGCGACGGCGCTCGGCGTGCAGGTATAGGGGCCGGTCCAGGGTCGGCCACGTGGTCAGGTGAACCTCGGCCACGGATGATCGCCGCGTGCTCGATCAACCGACAGAAGGGAACGGCACCATGGCATTCGCATACATCCACGAGTTTGAGGTCGGCGCCGACCGCTCCACCGCCAACTACGACGCCATCGGCACGCGGATGCGTCTCGCGGAGGATCCCGTGGAGGGCCTGATCCTCCACACGGCCGGATTCGATGGCGGCACGTTCCGCATGCTCGAGATCTGGGAGAGCCCCGAGCACGAGCAGCGCTTCGAGCGCGAGCGGCTCATGCCCGCGGTCCGTGCCATCGCCGGCGACGGCGGAACGGCGCCCACCACCCACAGCTACGAGCTCCACACCGTCATCTCCGGCTCCTGAGCGGGGACGAGGATCGATCGCCCGGTCAGGCGGTCAGGCGCCGATCGCCTCGATCGGCCCCGCCCGCCGTATGGCACCGGGCGGTGATCCCACCACGCGCTTGAACGCGCGTGCGAACGCGGCCTCGGAGCGATAGCCGAAGCGCTCCGCGAGTGCGGCCACCGTTGCGTCCTCGTCGCGCAACGCCGCGGCGGCCAGGTGCATGCGCCAGCGGGTCACGTAGCTCATCGTGGGTTCGCCGACGAGCTCGGTGAACCGTGCGGCGAAGGCCGAGCGCGACATCGGGATCTCGTCGGCGAGCGAGGCGACGGTCCACCGGCGGCCGGGCTGGCGATGGATGAGCGAGATCGCGCGACCGATCTGCGGGTCCCGCAGCGCCCCGAGCCAGCCCTTCTGCGCCGCCGGGTCGCTCTCCAGCCAGGCGCGCAGCGCTTGAACGACGAGCACGTCGGACAGGCGCGTGATCATGGTCTCGCCGCCCGGGCGCAGGCCCTCCGCCTCGAGCGCCATCAGCCGCAGGGTGGAGCGCAGCCACTCGAGCTGCGTCGGGCTCGTGCCCGGATCGAAGGTGAGGATTCGCGGTATCACCGCGAGCAGCTTGCGCGCGGCCGGATGCTCGAAGCGCACGGCGCCGCAGACCATGTCGATGCGCTCGCCGCCGCCTCCGTGGCGCAGGATCTCGTAGCGCGCGCCGAGCTGCTCGCGCTCGAGCTCGAAGATGCTCGGCGTCGGCGCGTCAGGCTCGCTGCGCAGGCAGTGGCCCTCGCCGTGGGGCACGAGCGCCAGCTCGCCTGCGGCGAAGCGCCGCGGCTGGGCTTCTGGCGCCTCGAGCCAGCAGCTTCCGCCGGTGATGACGTGAAACCACAGGTAGCCCTCCAACGGCGGCAGCTCGAGACCGAACGGGGCGGTGAACTCCGCGCGGCAGTAGAACGCACCGCGCAGCTCGAGGAAGTGCAACGCCTCGCCGAGCGGATCGGCGGCCGACGCCCACGGTTCGGCATGCGTGGTCACGACATCAGTATGACGCGGGTAGTCAAATGCTCCAGACAGTGCGGACGAACAAGCACGGAATGCGGACGAGATGTCATAGACAGTCCTGGATGCCTACTCCAAGCTGGATGATCTGCAATGACCCCGTGACTCCAGGAGAACGAACATGATCGCCGTGATGGGAGCGACAGGAAACACCGGCCGGAAGATCACCGAGTTGCTGCTCGACGCCGGCGAGGAGGTGCGCGCGCTCGGTCGCTCACCAGAAAGGCTCGCCGAGCTGGCCGCACTGGGGGCCGACACCGTCGCCGGCGACGTCCGCAACGCCGGCTACCTCGCAAGCACCTTCGCCGGCGCCGACGCCGTCTACACGCTCACCGCGCTCGACCCGACGCTGCCCGACTACCACGCCGACCAAGACAGGCGCGGCGAAGCGATCTGCTCGGCGATCCGCGAGAGCGGTGTGCGCCACGTGGTCGCGCTGAGCGCGATCGGCGCCGAGCTGGCGAGCGGCAACGGGTTCATCGCCAGCCTGCACCGGCAGGAGCGGCGGCTGCGCGCGCTCCAGGACGTGAACGTCATGATCCTGCGCCCCGGCGCCTTCTTCGAGGGCTTCCACGCGGCGCTGGAAGCGATCCGCCACGAGGGCGTGGTCGCCGACTCCGTCGCGCCCGGCGCGCGGGTGCCGATGATCGCCACCGCCGACGTCGCCGCGGTCGCCGCGGGGGCGCTGCGCGAGCGGAACTGGAGCGGCATCGTGATCCGCGAGCTGCTCGGCCCGCGCGACCTCACCTACACCGAGGTCGCGGCCGCGATCGGCGAGGCGATCGGCCGGCCAGACCTCCACTACGTCCAGCTGGCCGACGACGAGCTGGTGGCGATCCTCACCGAGAGCGCCGGGTTCTCGCCCGACTTCGCCGCCCTGTTCGTCGAGTTCAACCAGGCACTGAGCGAAGCCCGGCTGCACTCGCTCGAGGGTCGCAACCGCAGCAACACGACCCCGACCCGCTTCGAGGAGTTCGCCGCTGAGCTGGCACACGCCTACAAAGCGACGGCGTGACGCCACAGCAGCCCCGCGCTTGCCGACCGGACTCCTGCATCCCAACGCGGCCCGGCGGCAGCATGTCGGGCGATGTCAAACCCTTCAGGCGCCGCGCACGCCGTAGACTCGCACCGGGATCCTCCATGAGCTTCGAGCTTGAGACGGTCGACGACCTGGTGGCGGCGGGCAGCGCCGCGCTTGCGCGGTCGGACTGGGAGGAGGCGCGGCGGCGCTTCGAGCTGGCGCTCACGCGCGAGGCGTCGGTCGCGGCGTGGGAGGGGCTGAGCTGGGCGACCTCGTGGCTCGGCGAGACCGACGCATCGCTCGCCGCGCGCGAGCAGGCGTTCCGCGCCTACCGCGCCGCAGGCGACGTCGGCGGCGCGTCGCGGATGGCGGGGTGGCTGGCCAACGACGCGCTGCACTTCCGGGGCGACAACGCGGTCGCGGCGGGATGGCTGGAGCGCGGCCGGGCGTTGCTCGACGGGCGACCGCCATCCGCGGAGTACGGGTGGCTGCTGGTCATCGAGGCCTACTTCGCGCTGGAGGTCCGCGCGGATCCGCAGACGGCCGCGGCGAAGGGCGCCGAAGCGGCCGCGCTCGGCGCCGAGCTGGCGGTTCCCGACCTCGAGGCGCTGGGCTTCGCGATCGAGGGCGCCGCGCTCGTCGTCGAGGGCCGGGTGAACGAGGGCGTGCGGCGGCTCGACGAGGCCGCGGCCGTGTCCGCCGGCGAGGAGTTCGAGCTGCCGATCTCTCCCGCTTGGGCGCTGTGCATCCTCATCGCGGTCTGCGAACGGGTCGGCGACTTTGCGCGCGTGGTCCAGTGGTGTGAGGCGATGCGCGCGATCGGTGAGCGCCTGAAGGGCCGCCATCTGATCGGCGTCTGCCGCAGCGCCTACGGCCAGGTCCTGGCCTGTCGCGGCGAGTGGCCGGCCGCCGAGGTCGAGCTCCTCGCCGCGCTCGGCGACCTCGAGGCCATGCGCCCCGGGATGGCCCCCGACGGCCGCGTTCGGCTGGGCGAGCTGCGCGCCCGCCAGGGGCGCATCGACGAGGCGAGGGCGCTCTTCGAGCTCGCCCTGCCGCACCGGCCGGCCCTGCTCGGCCTCGGCGCGCTCGACCTCGAGGAGGGCGACGCGCTCGGCGCCGCGGACGTCGCGGAGCGGATCCTGCGGCGCATCGGCCACGCCGCTCCGATCGAGCGGGTCCCGGCGCTCGAACTGCTCGCGCGCGCCCGGGCCGCGCTGAACGAATTCGACCAAGCCGGCGAGGCGCTGCGCGAGCTCGCGGACATCGCCGAGCGGCTCGGAACGCCGTATCTGCGAGGCCGCGGCCGCCTCGTGGCCGGTGAGGTGGCCGAAGCGCACGGGGACTACGAGCACGCGCGACGCAGCCTCGAGGACGCCCTCGACCTGTTCGCGGAGTCGGCGGCTCCCTACGAGGCGGCGCTCTCGCGCCTGGCGCTGTCGCGGACCCTCGCCGCGCTCGGGCGCCCGGATGCCGCCGGTGCCGAGGCCGAGCGCGCACGCGAAGCGTTCGCGAAGCTCGGCGCCACCCGGGATGCGTCACGCTCGGACGCGACCGGCCCGCCGCACGCCGACTCCGCCCGGCTTGGCGAGCTCACGCCTCGCGAGCGCGAGGTGCTGACGCTCATCGCGCAGGGGTGCAGCGACGCCGAGATCGCCGAGCGCCTCGTCGTCAGCCCCCACACCGTGCACCGCCACGTGGCCAACGTGCGGACCAAGCTGCGGCTTCCCTCGCGCGCCGCCGCTGTGGCCTACGCCACCCGCGAAGGCCTGCTCTGACCTCGGGCTGACGAGCCTGGCCGGTTCCGGCCATCTTCGCCGGATGGCCCGAACGGGGGACGACCGGCCGCGCCTCCGGGCGTACGTTCGACCGCGTCATCCAACGCATCCAGAGCCACCAGGAGGAAGCGATGCCGGTCGCCGCCCCCAGCCGCAACCCACTGCCCGAAACCGCGCTCGGCGAGCTGCGCTTGCGCCTGCGCGGCGGCCTCTACGAGCCGGGCGCGCGCGAGTACGCCGACGCGTGCACGCTGTTCAACGCGATGATCTCGCGCCGCCCCCGGCTCGTGGCCGCCTGCGCCGCGCCCGACGACGTGATCACCGCGCTCGCGTTCGCGCGCGAGCACGAGCTGGACGTCGCGGTGCGCGCGGGTGGCCACTCGGTCGCCGGCCGCTCGCTCTGCGACGACGGCGTCGTGCTCGACCTGCGCCGCATGTGCGACATCGACGTCGACCCCGAGCGGCGCGTGGTGCGCGTGGGTGGCGGAGCCACCTGGGCCGCGGTCGACCGCGCCACGCAGGCCCACGGGCTCGCCGCGACCGGCGGGCGCGTGTCGACGACCGGAGTCGGCGGCCTCACCCTCGGCGGCGGCTCCGGCTGGCTGGAGCGCAAGCACGGCCTCGCGTGCGACAACCTCGTCGCCGCCGAGCTCGTGACCGCCGACGGCGAGCTGGTCCGCGCCGACGACGACGAGAACCCCGAGCTCCTGTGGGCTCTGCGCGGAGGCGGCGGCAGCTTCGGCGTGGTCACCGCGCTCGAGCTGCGCCTTCACCCGGTCGGGCCGGAGGTGACGGCCGGCCTCGTCCTGCATCCCGCCGAGCGCGGAGCCGAGTTGCTGCGCCTGTTTCGCGACGTGATGCGCGACGCCCCCGAGGCGCTCGGCCTCGCGTTCGCGTTCATCACCGCGCCCGCGGAGCCCGACGTGCCGGCGGAGTTGCACGGCAAGCCCGCGGCCCTCGTCGCGGGGATGTACGCCGGCTCGCCCGCCGAGGGCGAGGCGGCGCTGCGGCCGATCCGCGAGTTCGGCCCTCCCGCCACCGACTTCTTCGAGACCACGACCTACTCCGAGTTTCAGTGCTCGATCGACGACCCGCCGGGCTACCGCAACTACTGGACGGCGGAGAACGTCGCCGACCTCTCCGACGAGGCGGTCGACCGGCTCGCGGCTCGCGCGAGCGAGCTGCCGTCCGGCCCCTCGCAGATCTTCATCGTGCCGTGGGGCGGCGCGGTCGGCCGGTTCGGCGAAACGCACTCCCCGCTGCGCGGCCGCGAGGCCCGCTTCATCGTCCACCCGCTGCTGCTCTGGGAGGACGCCGCCGACGACGAGCGCTGCCGCGCGCTCGGTCGCGCGATCCGCGACGACATGCGGCCGTGGTCGATCGGCGCGACCTACCCGAACTTCCTCGGCGACGAGGACGCGGCCCGCATGAGCGCGGGGTTCGGCGCGAGCGCGGAGCGGTTGTCGGCGGTGAAGGCCAAGTGGGACCCGCGCGGTGTCTTTCGCACCCAGCAGGCGATCGCGCCGGCCAGCTCGCAGGGCTCGCCGACCGCTACCGGCTGACGGCGTTCGACAACCGCGGGGCGGGACGCACCGCGATGCCCAACGGCGACGTCACCTTGGAGCTGATGGCCGACGACGCCGCCGGCGTCCTGCGCGCGCTCGACATCGGCTGCGCCCACGTCGCCGGCTTCTCCGGCGGCAGCATCATCGGCCAGCAGCTGGCGCTCAGGCATCCTGACCTCGTCCGCAGCCTCGTCCTGCAGAGCACGTGGGCGAACATGGACACCTACCTGCGCACCTGAGTGCTGTTCGTCCGCTGGCTGGTCGAGTACGCCTCCAGCGAACGCGAGTTCCGCGAGGGCTTCCTCCTGGACATCTACACGGCGCGCGCCCACAACGACGGCACCGTCGCCCAGATCATCGACGAGGCGCTCGCTTTCCCCTACAAGCAGCGGCCCGAGGACGTGCAGCGCCACATCGACGCGTTCGTCCGTGCCGAGGTGGGCGACCGCTTGGCGCAGATCGCCGCGCCGACGCTCGTCCTCGCCGGCGGGCGCGACAGCACCACTCGCCCGGAGCTGTGTCGCGCCGTCGCCGAGCTCATCCCCGGCGCCCGCTTCGAGGTGCTGGAGGCGGAATGCCACCAGCCGTTTCAGGAGGTTCCCGACGAGTGGAACGGCTACGTCGACGCCTTCTGGCGGGAGGTCGAGGCGCGGGCGTGATGATCGAGCTGACCGCGCCGCGCCGGCGGCGTGGTCAGCCGAGCTCTGTCCCCAGCCAGATGATCAGCGCGCCGATCGCCAGCACCGCGAGCAGCACCGCCAGCACCCGCCACGCCGGCGTCTCCTGCACCGGTTCGTCGCGCACGACCTCCGCCTCGAGCAGCACCTCTCGCGCCGCCGAGTGCCCCGAGGCCGGCACCATCACGTCGCGCGGGCCCGCGGCCAGCATGTCGGGCACGTCGAAGCCGCGGGTGCGGCGCAACGTCGACGGGATCCCCTCCTCGAGCAACATCCCCTGGACGAACTCCGCCTCGGCCTGGTTCATCGCTCCGGCGACACGGACGAGGTTGCCTTCGGTGTAGCGCGGGTCGACCTTGCGGGCTCGTGCGTGGCGCTCGCTGAGCGGCTCCTCGATCGCAGAAGCGCCGCCGAGGACCAACGGCATGTTGCAGTTCCGGCAGAAGCGCTCGTCCGTCGGATGGGGCTCCCCGCACGTGGGGCAGACGAGCGCGCCGGACGTCACTAGGTCACCTCGACGTCGACTTCCCGGATCACGCCGTCCTCGATCAGGTACGACCGCACTTCGGGCTCCGAATCCGACCCCTTGGGCACGCCCACGATGAGCCACTCCACGCCCGGCCAGCCGGCGGCGAAGTTCACGTCGGTCTGCGAGGGATACGCAGCGGAGCGGGTGTGCGAGTGGTAGATCGCCACCAACGCGTCCTCCCCCTCGTCCACGTCGGCGAACGCGAACTTGATCAACTCACGGCCGTCGATGTCGAAGCGAAACGGGCGGGCCGCGAGGTGCTCCAGCGCGTGCGCTGCGGACGCCGCACCGTCGCGCCCGACGACCAGACCGCAGCACTCGTTCGGCGCGTCGCGAACGGCGTGCGCGACGATCTCGTCGAGCAGGGCGCGGTCGATCCTCACCGCCTAGAGGCTACGCGCTGGCCGACTCGCCGTTTCGCGCCTTCAGGCTCGGCTTCTTCTCTTCGTCGTCGTCGCCGTTGAGGGACACGTTCGACACCGAGTTCTTGAACTCGCGCAGGCCGCGGCCCAGCGAGCGGCCGGCCTCCGGCAGCTTCTTCGGTCCGAGGACGACGAGCGCGATCGCCAGGATGAGCAGCAGCTCTCCGGGCCCGAGGTTGAATGGCATGGCTATGAAGCCTCCTGTGTCTGAGTGAACGAATACATCACGTCTTGCCGGTCTCGAACGCGTTCGGGACCGGGTCCTGCCCGGCGGCCTTGCGCAGGACCACGAGGTGCTGGCCCTCGTTGGCCATGATCGACGCGCCCATCTGCAGCAGCTTCGCCTCGCCGAACTTGGCCTGCGCGTCGAAGTACGCGGCGACGGCCGCCGTCTCGAGCTCGATGAGGAAGGTGAGCACGTCGGCCCGCGAGCGCACGTCGCGCAGCCCCTCGACGACCTTGTCGACGTCGTCGACACCCTTGGGCGGTGCCGGCGGCGTACCGCCGAGGCTCGTCAACGCCGTGACCACGGCATCCTCGTGCTCCTGCTCGTGCGCGCGGAAACGGCTCAGCACGCCGCGCAGCGCGGGCGTCAGCAGGCCGCCGCCGATCAGCGTGTCGTACGCGATGACCGTGACGCGCTCGACGTTGATCGCGCGCGCCAGGATCGGCGCGTCGCCGTCGCCGCCGGCCTCGGCGAACGCGCTGCGCACCGACCACAGCAGCGGGATCGACGAAGCCAACACCGCCGCGCCCCCCAGCCCGAAGCCGCGGCGCAGCAGCTCGCGCCGGTCGCGCTCGAACTCCGCGATCTCCGCCACAGAGGCACAGCCGCCATCCGTGATCCGAACGGCACCCGAAGTCATCACGCCGCCTCGCCGTTCACGAACGCACGCGGCACCGGCTCGCGCCCGAGCGCGTCGAGCAGCACGCTCACGTGCTCGGCCTCGTTGGTGATGATCGACGCGGCGGTCGCCCGCAGCTCCTTCGCCGACAGCTTGGGCAGCGCGTCGATGTACGCCGCGATCGCGGTGTTCTCCATGTCGATGGCGAAGCGCAGGACGTCGGCCTCGGAGCGCAGCACGGGAAAGTCGTAGGCGCTCTTCGGGCGATTGGGCGCGCCCTCGAGGTCCTTGATGGCGCCGGCGAGCCCGTCGGCGTGCTCCTGCTCCTGCTCGAGAAATGCCTTGACGATCGCCAGCCGTGAGCCCCGCAACCGGCCCGCTCCCACCTTGTACGCCGCCACCGTCAACAGCTCGAGATCCAGAGCGCCGTTGAGGATCTCCACATCCGCCTGATCGGACTCGTCCGGTCCGAGCTTGACCGGGTTCTTCGTGTCGTCGCTGCACGCGCTCAGCAACGCCGCCGAGGCGCCGGCGACGCCCACGCCCGACATCCGGAAGAAACACCGGCGCGACTGCGGGTCACACAGGAAGTGGTCGAGCTCCATCTCAGTCTCCAGTAGGGGTCCTGCACGCTACCTTCCGGCGCGATCACCCGCGCGTGGCGAGCGCGACGAACCGGTACTCAGAGACTGCCTGCGGGCGCGGGCGCCCGCCGGATCACCACCAGACGGTGGAGTCCAGGTTGGCGATCTCCTCGACGGGCTTGGTGTAGATGCCGGAGGAGAGGTACTTCCAGCCGTCGTCGCAGACGACGAAGACGACGTTGCCCTCGTCGATCTCGTTGGCCAGCCGCACGGCGACCCGGGCGATCGCGCCCGACGAGACGCCGGCGAAG
>DASZDB010000548.1:0-4003 GCA_035942495.1 Solirubrobacteraceae bacterium | reverse complement strand
CTTGGGGTTGAACGTCTCGAGCTCCGCGACCGTCAGGCCGGTCTTCAGCGCGATCGACCCGTAGGAGTCGCCGGTGCGCACCTTCCAGTAGACCGGCAGCTTGGCCAGCTGCTTGTCGCGCGCCTGCTCGGCGCTCGTCGCGGGCTCGGGGCCGGTCAAGGTCGTCGCCGCGACGACGACGATCGCGAGGAGCAGCACCACGAGCCCGATGACGACGACGTACACGACATTCCTGTGATCGTCGTGGTGAACGCGCGGTGCGGTCCGGGGTGCGGGAAGCGTGGGCATGCGGCGGAGCTCCGCGCCGCTGAATCCCCCGTTTGCGGGTTTCTCACTCTCCCAACGTGCGCTCAGGCGGCGCTGATCTCAGTCCAGCGCGATCGCGACGTACTTCGTCTCGAGGTACTCCTCGATGCCCTCGGGTCCGCCCTCGCGACCGATGCCCGACTGCTTGACGCCGCCGAACGGAGCGCCCGCGTTGGAGACGATGCCCTGGTTGACGCCGACCATCCCGGTCTCGAGGCGCTCGCAGACGCGCAGCGCGCGCTTGAGATCGGCGGTGTAGACGTAGGCGACGAGGCCGAACTCGGTGGCGTTGGCGGCCGCGATGGCCTCCCGCTCGGAGGCGAACGCGATGATCGGCGCGACCGGCCCGAAGATCTCCTCCTTGAGCAGCCGCGCATCGGGCGTGACGTCGGTGAGCACCGTCGGCTTGTAGAAGTGCCCGGGGCCGTCACGGCGCTCGCCGCCGCAGAGCACGCGCGCGCCCTTGGCGACGGCGTCGTCGACGAGCTCGGCGACCTTGTCGAGCTGCTCGGAGTCGATCAGCGGGCCCACCTGGACGCCGTCCTCGGTGCCCGGCCCGATCGTCATCGCGCCCAGCTTCTCGGCGAGCTTGTCGGCGAACTCAGCCGCGATCGCCTCGGCGACGTGAAAGCGGTTGGCGGCGGTGCACGCCTCGCCGATGTTGCGCATCTTGGCGATGACCGCGCCCTCGACGGCGTCGTCGACGGCGGCGTCGTCGAACACGACGAACGGCGCGTTGCCGCCGAGCTCCATCGAGACGTTGAGGACCTGCTCGGCGGACTGCTCGATGAGCCTGCGGCCGACCTCGGTCGACCCCGTGAACGACAGCTTGCGCGTCCGCGGGTCGCGGATCACCGGCTCCATGACCGACCCGCTGGAGCTCGCGGTGACGACGTTGAGCACGCCGCCCGGCAGCCCCGCCTTCTCGAGGATCTGCGCAAGCATGAGCATCGACAGCGGCGTGAGCCTGGCCGGCTTGACGAGCATCGTGCAGCCGGCCGCGATCGCCGGGCCGATCTTGCGGGTGCCCATCGCCAGCGGGAAGTTCCACGGCGTGATGAAGACGCAGGGGCCGACCGGCTGCTTCATCGTCAGCAGCCGCCCCGTGCCGGCCTCATGCGTCGCGAAGCGGCCGTCGGCACGCACGGCCTCCTCGGCGTACCAGCGCAGGAAGCTCGCGCCGTACGCGATCTCGGCCTTGGACTCGGCGAGCGGCTTGCCCATCTCGAGCGTCATGAGCAGCGCCAGCTCGTCGGTCCGCGCGACGATCGCGTCGTAGGCGCGGCGCAGGATGTCCGAGCGCTCGCGCGGGGCGCTGTCGCGCCAGTCGCCGTGCCACGCGTCGTGGGCGGCGCCGAGCGCATCCAGCGCGTCCTGCGGCGTCGCGTCGGCGACGCGAGCGATCTCCTCCCCAGTCGCCGGATCCTCGACCGAGAGGGTCTCGCCGCCGGTGCCGTCGCGCCACCGGCCGCCGATGTAGAGCTGCTTGGGAACCGCGTCGAGCACCGCGGTCTGCTCGGCGGGACGGGTGCGATCGGCCTGGGTGCTCATGTGCGGGTCACCGTCTCCTGTCCGAGCTGTTGAGAGATCGCGATGTCGATCGAGAGGCTGCGGTCATCGTGTTTGCGAGCGGCCTCTAGGCTGGCAGCGCACGGCATGCGAGGTACCCACCACCAGTTCACGCGACGCAACTCGGGCCGCCTCGACGTGTCCGGACAAGCGATGCGCCCCACGCTCCTGTCCATCGCGGCGGCCGCGCTGCTCGCCGTCTTCGTCGCCGCGGCGGCCGCACCCGCGCAGGGCGCGTCGCGGCTCGTCGTGCGCGGCGCCGGCTTCGGTCACGGCATCGGGATGAGCCAGTACGGCGCGTTCGGCTTCGCCGAGCGGGGCACCGACCACGCCACGATCCTGCGCCACTACTACTCCGGCACCGAGATCGGCAAGCTGCAGGGCGGCGGGCAGGTACGCGTGCTGCTGAAGAGCGCCGCCCGGATCGTCTTCGGCTCCGCGACACGGGTCGCCGGCGACCGGGCGCTGGATCCGAACCGGCGCTACGTCGCCGTGCGGGGGCTCAGCGGCGCCATCGGGCTGCGCAGCTCGAGCGGCCGCAACCTCGGCACGTTCGCCTCGCCCCTGGCGATCGAGGGCGCAGCCGGCGGCCTGCGGGTGTTCGGCCGCAGCGGCCACGCCGCCGTCGACGGGCGCTACCGCGGCAACCTCGAGTTCCGCGCCTCCGCGCTGGGCGGAGTGTCGGCGATCAACGCGATCGGCATCGAGGACTACGTCCGCGGCGTCATCGCCGGCGAGATGCCGTCAGGCTGGCCGCAGGAGGCGCTGCGCGCGCAGGCCGTCGCCGCGCGCACGTACGCGCTGGCGACGAGCAAGGACGGCGACGGCTTCGACCAGTACGCCGACACCCGCTCGCAGGTCTACAACGGCATCTCGGGCGAGACCGCGGCGACCGACGACGCCGTCACGGCCACGGCCGGGGAGATCGTCGCCTACCAGGGCAAGCCGATCCCCACGTACTTCTTCTCGACGTCGGGCGGGCGCACGGAGAACATCGAGAACGTCTTCATCGGCGCCGCGCCGGCGCCATACCTGACGTCGGTCGAGGACCCCTACGACGACGCCTCACCGCGCCACAAGTGGGTGCGCCGGATGAGCCTGCGGTCCGCCCAGCGGCGGCTCGGATCGCTCGTGAAGGGCTCGCTGACCCGCATCCGCGTGCTGCGGCGGGGCCGGTCGCCGCGCGTCGTGGCGGCACAGGTGGTCGGCACCGGCGGGCGGACGTCGGTCAGCGGGCCGACGCTGCGCAGCAAGCTCGGCCTCTACGACACGTGGGCGCGCTTCACGGTCATCACGGCGCGTGCGACACGCGGCGACGGCAACACGCCCGCGCCGGCACCGGCGGCGCCCGCCGGCCCGCCGAACGCGACGGGCGGCGTTGTTCCGTCGGCGCGCGCGGCTGCGCTCGGGGACGTCGTCGCGACGCTGCGGGGCCACGTCGCCCCTGCCACCCCGGGCAGCTGGGTGACGGTTCAGCGCTGGAGCGGCACGCGCTGGGTCACGCGCTTCGAGGTGCAGCCGGGCGCCGGCGGGCGCTACACGGCGCGGCTGCGGCTGGCCGGCATCTATCGCGTCCTGTTCGCAGGGGAGGCCGGTCCGCCGGTGCGCGTGCGCTGACGGCGACGGACGCCCCGGCGGCGCTACTAGCCGGTGTAGACACGCGTCAGCTGCTCGGCGACGCAGACCGGCTTGAGGGCGCCCTCGCCCTCGAACGTGAGCTTCATCGTGATCTGGGCGCCACCGAGGACGTCCTCGACGCCGGCGAGCGTCGCGCGCATGCGCACGCGGTTTCCCACCGGCAACGGGGCCGGGAAGCGGACTTTGTTGAGGCCGTAGTTCACGGCGAACGCGAAGCCCTCGAACGCGACGATCTGCTTCGCGAAGCGGGGATGCAGAGAGAGCGTGTAGTAGCCGTGGGCGATGGTCCCGCCGAACGGCGTCTGCGTCGCACGCTGCGGATCGGTATGGATCCACTGGTCGTCGCCGGTGACCGCCGCGAAGTGGTCGACGTCCGCCTGCGTGACGGGGTGCCACTCGCTGATGCCGAGCTCCTCGCCGACCTTGGCGCGCATCTCTTCCAGACCGTTGATCGTGAGCATGGGCGCCAGCTTAGTCCGGCCTTCGCGGG
>DASZDB010000547.1:0-3447 GCA_035942495.1 Solirubrobacteraceae bacterium | reverse complement strand
CCGCTTTGCCCGCGCCGTCCCCGACGGCCTGGAGTGGATGCCGGGGCCGACGGCGCCGGGCGCCGCCGCCCCCGCCGACGTCCTGCGCGGCACGCGCGACGTGCTGATCGGCGCCGTCGAGCGCCAGCTCATGGGCGACGTCCCGGTTGGCGTGTTTCTCTCGGGGGGCCTGGACTCGAGCCTCGTGGCGGCGATCGCGGCCAAGGTCCTCGGCGAGCGCGGCGAGATCCTGCAGACCTTCGCGGTAGGCACCGAGACCTCGCCGGACCTCGCGGCCGCGCGTCAGGTCGCCGAGCACATCGGCTCCGAGCATCGCGAGACGACCTACACCGCCGTGGACGCCCTCGCCGCCATGCCGGTCGCGGTGCGCGCGATCGAGTCCTTCGACCCGGCGCTCGTGCGCAGCGCGGTGCCCAACTACATGCTGTCGGCGTTCACGGCCCGGCACGTCAAGGTCGTCCTCACCGGCGAGGGGGCCGACGAGCTGTTCGCGGGGTATGAGTACCTGCGCGACTTCACCGATCCCGACACCCTGCACCTCGAGCTCGTGCGGACCGTCGAGAGCCTGCACAACCTCAACCTGCAGCGCTGCGACCGCGTGACGATGGCCCACGGCCTCGAGGCCCGCGTCCCGTTCCTCGACCGCGAGGTCATCGAGTGGGCGCTGCGCCTGCCCCCCGGCTTCAAGCTGGCCGGGCCCGGCCAGCCGGAGAAGCGGCTGCTGCGCGAGGCGTTCGAGGGATGGCTGCCCGATGAGCTGCTGTGGCGCGACAAGGCGGAGTTCGGCGACGGCAGCGGCGCCAAGGACGTCCTCACGGCCGTCATCGAGGCAGCGATCTCCGAGGCCGACTTCGAGCTCGAGCGCGACCTCGTGACGCCGCCGCTGCGCACCCGCGAGGAGCTCGCGTACTACCGCATCTTCCGCGAGCATCTCGCCGGGGTGCGGCCCGAGCTGACGCTCAGCCGCTTCGCGACCGCCTGACGCGCGGCGGCGCGAGTGAGCGCCGCCGCCCGCTCGCGCCGCCGGCCGCCGCCTCTAGCTGGAGGGAGCCTGCTCGCGGATCTGCTGCGCGTTCTCCTGCGCGGTCTGCTTGAGCTGCTCGCCGTGCTCCTGTGCGGCCTGCTGCGCGGTCTGCGTGACCTCGTCCTTGGCCTGCTTGGCGTGGTCCTGCACCGTCGAGGCGACCTCCTGAGCCACCTGCTTGCCGTGCTCGAGCGCCTCCTGGCCGGTCTGCATCGCCTGCTCGCGAACCTCAATGGCCATCGGCCCGATCTTCTCCTGCTCCACGCGCGTGTTCGGGATGAGCATGCCGGCGAGGAAGCCGACGGCGATCGAACCGATCGCCAGCCCGATCGGGTTCTCCTGCGTGATGCTCGCACCGCGCCTGGCGGTGCGCTTGACGTCCGCGCCGCTCGGTGTCGACTCGTTGACGGCGGTCGCGGTGCCGCCGATGCGGTCCACGACGCCGGTCGCCGTGCCGCCGATGCGCTCCTTCACCTCGCTGAACGTGTCGCTCACCCTTTCCTTGGTTCGTGCCGGGACGTCGGCCTTGTAGCCGATCGCCTCCACCGCGCCCATCCGCTCGCGGGTCTGCTCTATCTCGCGGCGGATCGCGTCTGGCTCCTGGCCCATTCGACGTCCTCCTTCACTGTCTCAACGGTCTGTTCTGGGGCGACCGGGGTCGCCTCCTGGATCTTGTCCTTGCCGCGCAGGGCCAGGACGCCACCGATCGCGCCGTACACGGCGGCGACGATCAGCGCCGACAGCCACACGTGGTCGACGGCGGTCGCGAGCAGCGCGATGAGCGCCGCGGTCAGCGCACCGAACATGCCGAGGCCGAACAGCGCTCCGCCGCCGATGAAGCCGGCGCCGGCGCCCGCGTCCTTGCCCTTCTGCGTCATCTCCGCCTTCGCGAGATCGAGCTCCTGCTTGCGTCGTCTCCTGAGACAGCTGCCTCAGCAGGTCGCCGATCGGCCGATCGCGAAGATCGTCCTCCGGGGGCGCCATCTACTGGCTCTCCATGCCCGCGAGCCGCCCGTCGTCGAGCGCCGGGTCCAGCGCCGGATCGACGGCCGCGCCGTGCGCGGCCTGAGCGGTCGGCTGCGCGGTCGGCGCCATCGGCGAGGGTGGCGTGCCGGGCGGCAGCTGCTGCGCCGCCTGGAAGCGGCCGGCACTGGATGCCTTCAGAAACCGCGAGGCCGCCAGGCCGATCGCGATCCCGCCGGCGACGACCGCCCACGGCCGCTGGCGCGCGAAGTTCTCGGCGTCGCCGAGGATCCGGTCGGCGTCTGACTCCTTGAGGTACGAGCCGATGCGCTCGGTGTGATGCGCTGCCCTCTCGGCGATCTGCGCGGGCTTGTCCTTGCCCTGCTCGCGCAGCTGGTCGGTGACGGTGCGGATGTCGCCCGCCTGGGTCGTGATCTGCTCGCCGGCGGTGGTCGAGCGCTGGTCGACCTGGCCACGGATGCGATCCTGCGCCTGTCCCGCGGCCTGCTGGGCCTGCTGCTGCGCCTGGCGCCCAGCCTCCTGGACCTTCTGCTGCGCCTGCTCGGTGGCAGAGCCGCCGTTGGACGTGTCCTGACCAATGGCCACGGGTGCTCCTATCTGTCGGAAGTGCGGTGACGCCGTCTGAGCCCAGACGGCGGAGGACCCAGATGTCCCTCCGCCGCCGCAACTAACGGAAAGTTCGTCCGCCATGACGTCATGGGCGCTGCCGTCGCGCCACCGGGGCCACCTCTGGCGCCCGCGGTTTGGACGGTGTGACCTGTCGGGCCGCCGCGGCTGCGGATAGAACGTCGAAGTCCAATGACCACGCTTCGCCAGACACCGGTCGCCGCCGCCGAGGCGCGCGCGCCGCACGCGATCATCGGCCTCAGCACGTCGGAGATGCGCGAGCCGACGCGCGTATACCACGACCCGAACGGCGACCCGCCCCAGCAGGAGCTCGCGCTCGGCCTGACCTATCCGCAGGCGATCCGCCGCGCCGGCGCTGTCCCGATCGTCATCCCGCCGCTGGACGTCGAGAGCATTGAGCCGCTGCTCGACGGCCTCTGCGGGCTATGCCTCTCGGGCGGGCCGGACGTGCACCCGTCGATCTACGGCGCCGAGCCGCACCCCGAGCTCGGCCCGACCGAACCGCACCTCGACCGCTTCGAGGTCGCGCTCGTGCGTGCCGCCGAGGCGCGCGAGATGCCGGTGCTGGCGATCTGCCGCGGCCTGCAGGTGCTCAACATCGCCCGCGGCGGCACGCTTGCGCAGGACCTGCCCAGCGAGCGCCCGTCGGAGATCCAGCACCGCCAGACCGAGGTCGGCTGGGTGCCGACGCACGACGTGCGCATCGAGAAGGACAGCCTCGTCGCGGCCTGCCTCGGCGAGACCGAGGCGCAGGTGAACTCCTTTCACCACCAGGCGGTCGACCGGCTCGGCGACGGCCTGCGGGCCGTCGG
>DASZDB010000546.1:0-23891 GCA_035942495.1 Solirubrobacteraceae bacterium | reverse complement strand
GGCGCCAGGCTTCCATCCGCGCCTCGTCGGTCCACAAGGCGCCCATCGCCGGGCGGGTGTAGCGCTCGATCACGCCGTCAGTATCGAGCAGACGTGCAGCGGCGCGGTGTCACCCTGGCCCGTCGGGGGCGGCGGATCGCGTCCCGCTCGTCGCCGGATGCCGAGGGCGATCGTGATCGGGACCGACCGCCCGGCGACGTGCAGGCGCGCGCGCCGTTGCGTGGTGAGCTGCTCGGTCACCGCTCCCGAGCGACGCGTCGCTTCTGACCACCTTCGCCAGCCCCAGGCTCCTCGGACTTTGGGGCTGGCGGTGCTTCCGGCCTGACGCGCCCGCGACGGCACCCGAGACCGGCGGCGGATTCGACGAGCTGCCGTCGCCGGTCGACACCTGCGGGTCAGAGCAACCGCAGCGATTGAGAGCAGTGCTGGATGTCACTCATGGTCGCCGCCAGGGCGGTCTGTGTTTCGTGAAGTGCGTCGATCAGTTGGGCCGCGCGCCGCTGGTCGTCAATCATCACGCGCTGGTGGTCGGGATCCGCCTGCGCAGCGACCTGCGCCGGACTCGCGGACTGCTGCTTCTCGAGCTCCGCACGCAGACGGCCGATCTGTGATCGCGCATCCGTCAACTCCCGCTCGAGGAGCGCGATCCTCTCCGTATCGACGGGCGGCTGAGGGGTCAGCGCAGCGGTCACCGTTCGCGCCGGACCGCGGTCCACGACCGTCGTCTGTGGCGCGGCGGCCGCTCGGGCCGGCCGCCTGACGCTGCGCGTGATCGTGATGACGTCGCCGGAGTCGACGACGCGCAGCGAGGGCTCCGACGTGAGGCTCACGTTGGCTAGTCGCGCCTCGATCGCCTCGGCCACGCTGGGGGACCACTCCGCGTAGCCAAAGTCCTGTACGAGGCGGCTGACCTTCAGCGTCGCGGGGCGCTTGCGCAGATCGAGCATGCGCCGCAATCGCAGCTCTGGCGCTCCGTCAGAGACCCGGGCGCTGACAGCGTTCTCCGCGTGATTCCCTGGTTGCTCGAGCGGATCCGGGGAAGAGGTCATGCGTCCGCTGGAGTGTATCTCTCGCCTCCGGCGCCGCGAGCTGGGCAGCCCATCGGGGGCAAGCACCCTCGCCGAGCCATACATACGTCCAGCGCTCTGAACAAGGGGACACATTTCCGGCTGCGGCGCCGACAACGGGATCATGCTCGTGCTGATTGCCCTCGGGATGCTCGCGTGGATCCTCAGCTGCGTCGTTGTCGTTTCGATCTGCGTGATGGCCGCGCGTGGCGACGGGCGACATCTGCCCCGGAAGGCCCCGGCGAAGGCTCCCGGCGCAACCAGGCACTTCGTCATCCGCTAGCGCGACGCGCCGGCCGCCGCGATCCAAGGCTCCCGTCACAAGCACGCACTTCGTCGCCGCTAGCAGCGCTCACGGGCCGAGGCCGGCGCGCGCGCGCCGCGTCCTGGTCGATGCCTGGGTTTGGCGGCCGGGTCAGGCCCGGCGCGGCTCACACACCGCGGCGCGCGAGCATGTACGGGATCGTTCGCAGCAGGATCTTGATGTCTTCCCACAGCGACCAGCCCGCCACGTAGAGGTAGTCGAGCTTGACCATCTCCGTCAGCGGGATACGCGCCGACCCGAGGATCTGCCAGTGCCCGGTCATGCCGGGGGTCAGATACAGGCGCCGCCTGTCCAAGCCGATGATCTTCGCGTCCTCGTCGAGAATCAGCGGCCGCGGGCCCACAAGGCTCATCTCACCGCGAAGGACGTTGACGAGCTGAGGCAGCTCGTCGAGCGACCACGCCCGCAGCCGGCGGCCCACCCGCGTGACGCGCGGGTCCCGGGCGATCTTGAACAGGCCCTCCGCCTCGTTGAGATCGAGGATGTCCGCCTTCGCGTTGTCGGCGCCCTGCACCATGGTGCGGAACTTCCAGATCTGAAACGCCTTGCCGTCGCGGCCGACGCGCGTCTGGCGAAAGAAGACCGGCCCGGGGGAGTCGAGCTTGATGATCAGCGCGACCGCGGCCAGCATCGGCGAGATGACGAGCAGGCCGACTCCTGCGCCACATATGTCGAACGTCCGCTTGACGGCCTGCGACGAACGCGTCAGCCCGAAGCGGCGCACGCCCAGCAGGGTGAGTCCGTTGAGGTCGTCGACCTCGATCGACGACCCGACGACCTCGAGGATGCGAGGGAGCAGGCTCACGCGGATTCCCATCGCCTTGGCCTCGCGCACGAAGTCCAGCGTGAGCTGCGGCGCGGCCTCGCTCGGCTCGACGATGACGCGGTGCACGTTGAGGTCGTCGATCAGTCGTGCCAGCGTGGTCGGCGCCGTGTCGACCAGCGGCTCCGCGGTCGCGTCGGGTGTCAGGACCATCCGTCCGACCAGGATCGCGCGCCCGTCCTGATGAGCATCGAGCTTGCTCGACAGGCGGTTATGCGAGTCCTCGCCGCCGACGAACAGGCACCGCTCGGGCTCGGACACGCGCCGCGCGACCCAGCGCGCTGCGCGACGTCCGAGCACGACGAACACGAACAGCGACCCCCACAGCACGAGGACCTGCCTCGAGCCGAGCTCGCCTACGATGAGGCTCTGGTCGAGTAGCCAGATGAGCAGCGCGTAGAGGGTTGCGAGCTGGAAGAGCTGCGGCGCCTGATCGAGCGTCGTCTTGTTGATCAGCAGCTCGTCGCGGTCGTAGAGGCCGCTGATCTTGCCGGCCACTACGACGAGCGGGAGGGCGAACAGCGTGACCAGGTGCAGGCGGTCGTCCCCGAGCACGCCGATGCACAGCAGCAGTGCGGCGCCGGCGGCGGCGACGTCGGCGACAGCGAGGCAGCGCCGGAATACGGCGTCGCGCCGGGCGATCCCGCGCCGGCTTTTCGCTTCCGAGATCGGCCGCTCGACCTGCCGGCGCGTCACCCGTCCCAGGCGTCGCGCCCACGGCGAGGCGCCTACTCGGAACACGGGCGTCTCGCGACGCGGGCGCGGGTCGGCAGAGCCGGATTCGGACTCCGTGCTCATCTGCTGGTGCTCAGGTGACGACTCCTTCGGCGAGTCATAGCTCACCGCGGCCGCCACGATCTCGTGAGCGGTGGGCCTGCGCCCGGCTGTCGGGCCGCCGTTCTCGTCGAGCAACGACCGCGATCGTCGCGCTGGGAAGCGGGGCTGCGGGATGTCGCCGCTTGCGCTCGAACCGTTCACGATCAGGCGCAAGGCCGCGGCGCGCACGGACGCGGGGGTGCCACCGTGTGCCAGGACCGGCGCCGCAAGGGCCGACGCATCGAGCAGCAACTCGGCAGAGCCTTGGGACAGCGGAGCGCTCGGTGGTCGCGAAAGCGCGTGCTGCCCCGCCTGCAGTCGTTGCAACGCGGCTGTGCAGGAGCTGCATCTCGCCACGTGTGCGGTGACGCGGTCGCGCTAGGCGAGCGAGAGCCCTTCCTCCACGTAGGGGACGAGCTCGGTCTCCGACCCGTTGCAGCTCTCCGAAAAATGGGAGTCCATGGCGCGCAGCGACTGTGTTGACGCCGCACGACGCCGCGGCGCGGCGCGTCATGCTGCGCAGCAGCGTGTCGGCGTCACGCGCGGTTTGCCCCTCGGCGACGACGATCGCAGCGCGGAAGCGGGCGACCGCGTCCGCGACGGCATTGATCGAATATCCGGTCGCCGCCACGTGCTCGCAGTGGGCGAACATGGCGGCGCCGCCGCGTCTGCACAGCGCCGCGACCGCCTCCGAGTCGCCCTTGCGGATCCTCTCCGGCGTGATGGTCGCTGTACTGGTCATGTCGGCAGGACGGCCGGAGGGCAGCCCTTTACGCTTGGCGTCAGCGGGGCCGGCATGTCTGCGGCATCGCCGTCGTCCTACGACCAAGGGCGCGATCCTCATTGGCCTGACGGTACAGAGCGCCGCTGTTGTATCCCTACGACCCCGCGTGTTTCACATTCTGACATACATGTCTGGCAGCTTCGCCGCCGAAGGTGCGTAATGACATACCGGGATGAAAATCCTGGTTGCCGAGCTGCGGTGATCTGTCGGGGGGCGTGCTTAGCGTCGCTGACTCCGGAGCGCTGGGGCTCGGTGGGAGAACACAGACCGGGCAGGCCGCGATTCGCTCCTTGGGCTGTGAGCCCGTTGACATAGCTGGCCGCCCCCGCGACTGACCCGGGTGGGCCGCGAGCCCGAATGCGTGGGTGTCGTTCTCGCCCGGCTGTCTCCCAACAAAATGCCGCGTCCGCGTCCGAGCGCCCAGCGCGCTCGCGCCGCCCGCGCGCGCCGCGCACGCCAGCGAGTCGCCGCGCCAGCGAAGGCCCCGGCAGCCGCCGCCGCACCGCCCGTCGGGCGTCGGTCCGGCTCGGCGCCTTCGACCGCGCCTGCGCCTCCTGTCGTTCAGCCGCCGCCACCGCCGGCGCCGGTTCAGCCGTCCCCGCCTCGCGCCGGATCTGAGGCCGCCCCGTTTCCGGACCGTGGGCCGCGCGAGCAGCCGGGCGGCACTTCTCCGAGGGAGTCGGGAGACGTGATCGCCTACAGCGGCGGGACCACGTATCGCACGCTCGGGTTGGCCGCGACCCTCTGCCATTCCCTGCGACCATCGGCCCGCTCGTAGGCCGCCGCCGCCCGCCGCACGAGTGATTCCCGCGGGTTGAGCCGCAGCGCCCGCCGGATCTCGCGGCGAGGATCTCTGCCCGCTCGCGCTTGGGCGAGAGCGAGCGAGTAGTGCACGCGCCAGTTCTCGGGATCGTCCTTGACGGCGGCTTGAAGGTTCGAGATTGCAGCCTGTTCGTCGCCTCTGCTGAGCTCGCATCCCGCCGCGAACTGGCGTGGCTCGACGCGGCTCGCCAGGGCGTCCAGCGACTGCCTCGCGAAGAGCGCCACCTCAGTGCACTTTCGCTCCTGGTAGGCGGTCTGCGCCGACTGCAGCCGGGTGTCGGAGATCATCAGGCGCAGGGGTCCGAGCACCAGCAACGCGAGCAGGGCGATAGCGATGACCGAACGCGGCAGCATCCCAAGGAAGCGCGTCGCAGGGGTTCGTGCGGGCCCTGCGGCGATCGCCGCGCCGCCAAGCGCGAAGACCCAGAACGTGGCGACGGGCATCTCCCAGTGCCAGTCGAAGCCGGCCGCGACGGCCCACCCGACGATCGCCGCGAAGATGGTCGCGTACAGCGCGCGCTGCTCGCCGCGCATGCGGCGGCCGATCCCGACGAGGATCGTCAGGAGCGTGGTGAGCAGCAGGGCAAGCCCGACGATGCCGAGCTCGCCCAGGATCTCTGCGTAGAGCGAATGCGCGTCTCGCACAGTCTCGACCCGGGCTCGAGGCCCCGGCGGCGGCTCACGATGGATCGCCCAGGAGTTCGCGTACGTGCCCGCGCCCTGCCCCTGCAGCGGGTCACGCTTGAACTCGTCGATCGCGACCGTCCAGTACCTCATCCGCCCGTTGTCGGTGATCGAGGTGAGCCGTTCCCGCGTGAGGGCGGTGTCCTCGGCCGTCGCCGACGACGTGTTGGCGGGCTTCGGCGAGACGAAGTCGTCGTACTTTCCCGGGGCGTCGACGATGACTGCCCCGGCCACGACGACGACGGCAAGCGCGGCCGCTCCGACCCCGAGCACCTTTCGTCGCACCGTCGCGGTGAGACGAAGCTCGGCGACGACATCGTCGACGTACAGCAGCAGCGCTCGCAGCAGCCCCGCGCCGACCGCGCACAACGCCACGATCGCCGCCACACGCTCGCCCTGCGCCTGAGCGGCGCTGCCGACGGGATCGGCTGACACCAGCAGGTCGGCGTTGTAGGTGCTCAAGATGGCGATGCCCATCGCAGGGCCGGCAGCGAGGAGGCCGGTCAGCAGGGCCCGGGGGTATCCGACGACAGCGAACACGAGCACGCCGAGCACCGCCGTCGCCACGCCGCCGCGCGACAGTGACAGGACCAGCGTCGCTGCCAGCAGCGGCGTCGCCGCCGCGGCGAAGATCCGCACCCGCCGCGTCTCGCGCTCGGTGGACGTGAGGCCGATGCAGAGGGTGATCCCGATGGCCGCCAGCAGCCCGAGGGTGTTGTGGTAGGCGACCGGGTAGCTCAAGCGCGGCGGCGGGAGCTGATTCTGCAGAATCGGCCAGACGTCCGGCAACAGCCGGGTGATGAGACCCGACCCGCAGATGACGAGCACCGCCAGTGCGACGCCGCGGACCATCCAGCGCAGGCGCTCCGGGGTCATGCCGATCGAGCCGAACACGGCCAGCGCCAACGCGTACAGCAGCGTGCGGTCGAACTCCACGAACGCGCGGCCCGGAGCGCCTGACCAGCGGGCTGACAGCAGGCTCCACAGGGAAAGCAGCGCGAGCCCGGAGACCGCCAGCGCCACGCTGGCGTTGACGCCCTCGGCCGGGCGCCCGACGGCCATCACGCGCGCGACGAGCGCCAGCAGCAGCACGACCGCGACACTCGCCGCCGCGCTTGCGAAGAACCCGCCGGCGCGGAAGCCGAGATAGAGGGTGATGACGCCGGGCAGGAGCGCCAGGAGGACGCCTGCGGCCGCCGCGCCGCCGTCGGACCACCCCCTGCGCGATGGGCCCGTCGCTGCCGTCATTCGGCTACGCCGACCGCGACTCGCTCGTGGGTGATGCGGCTTCGGAGTCCAGCGCGTCGCGCAGCTTGCGCAGGCCGCCGTACAGCCGGCCCTGGACGGTCGACGAGGGCAGCCCCGTCACCTTGGCGATGTCCTGCAGGCGCAGATCCGACCCGTACCGCAGGGCGAGGACCTCCCGTTCGCCGGGATCGAGGTGGCGAAGGGCGCGCAGGAGCTCGTCGTGATCGCCGACCTGCTCGAGAGCCTGCTCCTGGAGGTGGTCGTCGCCGGCGCCGGAGCGCTCGAGCGCCCGGCCCTCGGCCTGCGTGCGGCGCAGGTGGTCGCGCAGGCAGTTCAGCGCGATCGTGTAGATCCATGTCTTCTCGCTGCCCTTGCGCGCGTTGAAGCGCCCGTGCGACTTGACGACGCGCTCGAACGTGTCGCCGAGAAGGTCCTCGGCGACGGTCGGATCACCGACGCGGTAGGCGAGAAAGCCATAGAGCGGCTGCGCGTGTTCGGAGAACAGGCGCTCGAGATCGGGGTCGTGCACGCGGGAATCATCCACGATCTGACACGACCGAACGACAATCTCTCGATCGTCAGTTGAATTTCCGGTCCGTCGTGCGTACTAGAGGCATGGATCATCCTCAGTCTGACAACCTGCCACCCGAGCTCGACGAGCTCGGGAAGCGCATGAGCATGGAAAGCCCGGTTGCCAGCGACCGTGCGCTCGACCGTGTCATGACGCGCGCCCAGGGCGCCCGCCGTACCCGCAAGTCTTCGCTGCTGTGGCGCTCCAGCGCCCCGCGCGCCGGCCGCAAGAGCATCGCGGTCGCGGTCGCCGGCGTTCTCGCCATGGCCGGCTTGACCGGCATGACGGTCATGAGCGCCACCGCGAACCACGAGCCCGGCCACATTGACAGCCCCGTCGACGAGGCGGACTGCCCGGGCGGAGTCATCCAGGCCGAAGTGATCCTCGGCGAGCTCGTGCAGGCCTGTGTCGTGGTCCTGCCGTTCGATCCGGACAGCAACGCGACCTGCCCGCCCGGCGCGGTCCAGATCGATGTCGACCTCGACGCTCTGACGCAGACCTGCGCCACGGCGCTCATCGGGGAAGACAACATCATCGATGTGCCGATCGGCGGAGGCGGCGGCGGCGGCGGCGGTAATCCGCTCGGCGATCTGCTGGACGGTCTGGGCGGCGGCCTCGGCGGCCTCGGCGGCGGCTGACAAGGGCTGAGAAGCCCGACGCATCGCCAACCCAACATGATTTGAAGGGAGAGCGCCCCAGCCGGGGCGCTCTTTTTTCGTAGTCGGCGCGTTTTCTTCCGGGGACGGGGCCCGGTCCCGCCGGTCGGAGCGGGCCGCGACCTTCCTGCCGGTTGCCCAGCCCGCTGGCACGTGCCCAGCCCGTTGGCCCACACGCCCTACGGGGCGTCGAGCTTCAACGGCAGCGGCAACGTCAGGCCCGCGATGCGCAGCCGCGCGCGGCGGTCTTCGACTAGACGATCGGTGACGTCGCCGGCCGTCTCGAAGCGCAACACGCCGCTGACCGTCGTGTTGCTCGGCACCGGCTTGAGCAGCGCGGCGGCGCGCCAAGCAGCCGCCGGATCCGATCGCACACGGCGGCCGGCGACGAGCAGCACCGGCGCCGCCGTCGCCGCCGACGGCCGCCCGCGCGGGTTGCGCAGGCGGACGGTGATCTGCACGCGCGCCCGTCGGCGGCGCTGGCCGGACGCGGTGGCGGCGCGGACGAGCACGGCCTCGAGGAGGATCGGAATGGCGTTTCTCTCGCGTCTGGCGTCCGCGGCACGAATTGCCTCCGGGACAGTGCGATCAGCCGTGTCAGCAGCCTCGCCCTCGTTGCTGAGCGTGGCTGCCGCATATCCCACGACCACGCCGACGAAGCTCCCGGTCAACACGATCGTGACGATGCGCCGCAGCCCCAGCGAACCGAGCAACGAGAGGACCGGGACGCGCACGTGGGTCAGTATCCCAACGCGTGAGCGCTACAGGCGCTGAACGGCCGGCTGCGATGTTCCGCGCGTTATGCCGCGCAGATCGATCGTCCGCGGGACGCGCGCGATGACGTCGGCGTGATCGACGTCGGCGTGGGCGGTGACCACCACGGCGACGTCGGCATCCTCCACCACGGCGTCGACGGTCTCGTGCTCGAGGGCGAACAACGACAGCTGCGCGACGAACGGGTCGTGGTAGGCGACGCGGGCGCCCAGTGCCAGCAGCAGCGTGATCATCTTCAGCGCGGGTGACTCACGCGTGTCACCGACATTCGGCTTGTAGCTGACACCGAACAGCGCGACCTTCGCGCCGTTGACCGCGACGCCGACGTCGTTGAGCGCGCGTTCTATCCGTTGCACGCAGTGGTAGGGCATCTGCTGGTTCACCTTGCCGGCCAGCTCGATGAACGCGGTCGTCATGTCGAACTCGCGTGCCCGCCAGGACAGATAGAACGGATCGACGGGCAGGCAGTGGCCGCCCATCCCGGGACCGGGCTCGAAGCGCATGAACCCGTAGGGCTTCGTCGCCGCTGCGTCGACGACCTCCCAGATGTCGATTCTCATGCGTCCTGTGAGCATCGCCAGCTCGGTGACGAGCGCGATGTTCACCGAACGGAAGATGTTCTCCAGCAGCTTTGTGAGCTCGTCGGTCTCGGGGGTGGAGACGCGCACGATCGTGTCGCAGACCTCGCGTCCGTCGCGGATCGATTCGATCTTGCGCGAATCGCCGTCGAGCCCGACAACCTCCCGACCCGCCTCAGCGAAGGCGACGACCAGCGGCAGGCCGACATAGCCCAGACCCACGATTCCGATCTTCATCGCGCCGCAGTGTACGCGCGCTGGCGCGAGCGGGTTGCGCGATCCTCAGATCGGTGCCGCGGAGTACTCGTGCGCGGTGCGCTCCAGCCCGTCCTCGAAGTCGACGCCGGGCTCGTATCCCAGAAGCCTTCGAGCCAGCGAGATGTCGGCGAGGGAATGCACCACGTCACCGGTTCGAGGCGGAGCGTGGACGGCATCGATATCGGTGCCGAGCAGGCGGTTGAGGGCGCGCATGAGCTCGTTGAGCGAGCGCTGCTGCCCGCACGCGACGTTGAACGCCCGCCCGGCCGCATCCGGGGCGTCGATCGCGAGCAGGTTGGCCTGCACGACATCGTCGATGAACGTGAAGTCGCGCGACTGCTCACCGTCGCCGTAGATCTCCGGCGCCTGGCCCTGTTGCAGCGCGACGATGAACTTCGGGATGACCGCGCTGTACTGCGACGATGGATCCTGGCGCGGTCCGAAGACGTTGAAGTAGCGCAGCGCGACGGTCTGCAGCCCGTAGACGCGGTTGAAGCTCACGGCATACTGCTCGGCGGCCAGCTTGGCGACCGCGTAGGGGGCGATCGGGCTCGCGGCCATGGTCTCTACGCGCGGCAGCCCCGGCGTGTCGCCGTAGACCGAGGACGAAGACGCGACGACGACGCGCCGGACGCTCTCATCGCGCGCCGTCAGCAAGACGTTGAGCGTCCCGCCGATGTTGATCTCGCTGGACGTGAGCGGATCTTGGACGGAGCGCGGCACCGACGGAAGCGCTCCCTGGTGCAGCACGGCATCGCACCCGCGGACCGCGGCGTGGACGCGCTCGTACGAGCGCAGGTCTCCCTCCAGCAGCTCGAACTCGCCGTCGACCGCCGCGAGGTTGCTGCGAAAGCCGGTCGAGAAATTGTCGAGAACCCGGACGTCGTCGCCGCGCCGCAGCAGCGCGACGACGAGGTGCGACCCGATGAACCCCGCCCCTCCTGTGACCAAGACTCGCAAGCGGCGCCAAGTATACGGTCCAAGTCCCCTATCATCGCGGCGAATGTCGCCGCGGCCAGACGCGATGATCGGTACGGCGCTTGCGCTCACCGAGAGCGCCGCGGCGGATCGCTGGCGCGGCCCCGACGCGTACGACGGCCTCTGGTGGCACTGGCCCCGGCCGCTGACCGGCGGTCGCAGGCGCCGGCAGGTGCTCATGCAGCTGCACGCCCGCGCGCCGGTGGACATCCGCCGCCTGTACCGCCGTAGCCACCCCTTGATACCGAAGGCGCTAGGGATCTTCGGCTCGGTCGGGCTGCGCGCCCACCGCCTCGGCGGCGGCGATCGCGCGCGCGCCCTGGCGCTCGACGCACTCCAGACACTCGACGGCGATCGCACCGCGGGCGAGCGGGCCTGGGGCTATCACTGGGACATGCAGACGCGCTGGAGCTTCTATCCGGCGGGCAGCCCCAACGTCGTCGTCACCGCGTTCGCCTGCAGCGGACTGCTCGAGGCCGAGCAGGTGCTCGGGCGTCAGGATCTCGGTGACCGGGCGCGCGAGGCGGCGCGCTGGGTGCTTGACAGCCTGTGGGTCGAGCGGGGCTTCTTCACCTACCACCCCGGCAACGACGAGAACATCCACAACGCCAACCTGCTCGGCGCCTGGCTCGTGCACGCGGCGCTGCCGCACGACGCGGGGGCGACCGAGCTCGTCGCCCGCGCCGTCGAACGCACGCTCGACGGGCAGCGACCGGACGGCTCGTGGCCCTACGGCGAGGCGCCCAACCTCGGCTGGGTGGACTCCTTTCACACCGGCTACGTCCTCACGTGCCTCGCGCGCCTGCGCGACATCGATCCCGGGATCGAGGAGGCGGTCGCGCGAGGCGCGCGGTACTACGAGCGCTTCTTCGACGAGCAGGGCAGGGCCCGGCTGTGGCCCGACAAGCCGTACCCCGAGGACGCGCACTCGGCCGGCACGGGGCTGACGACGCTGGCCGTGCTCGTGCGCGCCGGCCTGGCGCCGCGCGAGCTGCTCGCACGCGTCGCGGACCGCAGGCTCAGCGCGGGCATGCGCGACGGCCATGCGATCTGGCGGCACTATCGCTGGGGCCAGACCCGCGCGCGCTTCATGCGCTGGTGCGACGCGCATGTCGCGCTGGGGCTCGTCGATGCCGCCGGCGCGCTGGGCGGACTGCCGGACGCGGCGCAGTTCCTCGTCCGGTCACGCGGCGGCGGGCCGGCGTAGCGCGCGGCTGCGCACGTCAGGTCCCGCGCGGGCGGCAGTCGGACTACACGCCCTGCTGTTCGAGCGCTCGCTCGACTCGCGACCGCAGCGCGGGGTGCATCCGGTAATACTGGCGGCCCTCGTCCGCGCGCTGCGGGGTTCGCTGCTCCGTCCCGTCGCGCAGCTGGAGCGCCGCAGCGATCAGCAGGCGCGCGGCCGCCTGCTGGTGCAGCGCCCGCAGCGACCGCAGCGTCGTGCCCGCCGGGCAGGGGATCTCCTCGCGCAGCAGGATGTCTCCCGTGTCGATCCCGGGGTCGACGATGTGGACGCTCACGCCCGGCGGATCGCCGTGGAACAGGCTCCATTCGGTGACGTTCATGCCGCGGTAGCGCGGCAGCAGCCCGTAGTGCGCGTTGATCGTCGCGATGCGCGGCAGGGCGAGCAGCGACGCAGGCGCGATGTCCGAGCCGGTGAGCAGCAGCAGGTCGGGGGCGCTCGCGCGGACGGACGCCAGCGTGTCGGCGTCGCCGAGACGCGCGAAGCGATGCACCGCAAGCCCGCGCTCCGTCGCCCAGTCGGCGAGCGACGTGCTCGTCGCCGGCACCGTCTCCGCCGGGGGGCTCGAAACCGGCGCGCCGCCGCGCAGCGTCAGGTACCTGCCCAGGACGCCCAGTCCCTCCTCGCGCAGGCCGGCGCGCGCCTGGTCGAGCAGTGACGAACGGCTGTAGAGGATCTCGACGTCGAGCCCCGCCTCCAGCAGCGCCCCGGCCACCTGCCGCTTCCAGGGCGGGCTGTCGACGCGCGGATAGCGCGAGACGAGCATCGCCTTCATCGCGCACGCTCCATCAGACGGCAGCGAGGTGGTGCGCGTGGAGCATCAGCGAGTCAGCCAGGAACTTCGTCGCCCAGTTGGGGTATTGCAGCGGCGCGTAGCGGCCCCACAGGGGAAACGAGCCCGGCAGCGCGCCGCGGATCGGCGGCCAGTGCGCGGTCTCCTGGTGCGCCGCGGCCTGCTCGACCGCCTTCAGCCCGGCGTTGAGCCAGCGCGCATCGCCCGTCGCGTCATACAGGCGCAGCCAGACCCCGCCGAGCTGGACCGTGCCGGTCAGGCAGGCGTACGACGCCGACGGCCGCCACCGCTCGTCGTACGTGGCCACGAGGCGGGGAAGGACCTCGAGCTTGCGGATCAGCACCTCGGACGTACGCAGCACGGCATCGAGCCAGCGCGACTCCGACTCGAGCTCGTGGCTCTCCAACAGCCCGCGCAGCGTGTAGGCGATCGCGTGCGTGCTGGGCTGCGTACCCGCCTTGAAGATGCAATCGTCGAACCAGCCGTTGGCGCGCTGGCGCGAGCAGACCCAGTTTAGCTGCCGGTGCGCTGCATCGCGTACGGCGTCGTCGCCCGCGCGCCGCGCCCAGCGCAGCATCGCCCACGCGACACGCGAGTCGTACGTATGAGCCAGACCGGAGTACTGCAACGCGGAGTACCACGTGCCGTCGCCGGTCATCCCGTTGGTCAGGAAGCGCGCCGCACGCGCCGCCGGCTCGTCATAGCCGGGATGGCCCGCCTCCTCCAGATCGATCCAGCCGTGCAGGACCTGGCCGGTGTTGAAGACGATCGAGCGTCGCGGCGTCGTGCCGATCTGTCCTTGCATGATCCCCCCGTCGGGCTCCTGGATCGCGCGCTCCCAGTCGCCCATCTCACGGGCCCGCTGCACGAGCTCCGGGCGCTCGGCGCGGCGCTGGGCGTACTCGAGCAGGGTGCCGATGACATAGCCGGTAGTCTCCGGGTAGGCCGGGAGCCAGCCGTGCAGCAACGAGAAGCCCTTTGACGAGCCCTGCCGGCCGGTCGCCTCGTGCGTGCGGCACAGCCAGGTGATCGCCTCGTCCAGCCGATCTGGGTTTGCGTCGGAGCCCGCCGGTAGCAGCGACTGCGACGTGAGGCGGGCGGCGTCGCGTGAGACAAGCGCCGGCAGGGCCAGCGTGCGCACCGGGGTGGGCAACATCGGTGCGAGAGACTACCGTCGAGGCCGCGCCGGCACGGCGCGCGCTGCTTGCGTCGCCGGGCCCGTGCGGACGGGCCCGTACGGCCCGCCGGCACCGGCTAAGGCGTCGCCCGCCGGTGGCGACGGCCAGGCACGCGCCGCGACGCCACCTCGCGGGCGAGCGTCCAGGCGAAGCGGGCGTTCGTCGTCGTGTAGCGTCGCAGCATCCTCCTGGGCTCCTGCAGCAAGCGAAACAGCCATTCCAGACCGAGCCGCTGCCAGCTGCGAGGTGCACGCCGCGTCGTCCCGGCGACGACGTCGATCGCTCCGCCGACCCCCATGACGAACGGCACGGCGAGGCTCGCGCCGTGCCGGCCAAGGAAGCGCTCCTTGCGCGGGGAGCTCATCGCGATGAACAGAAGATCGGGCTGCGCCGCGTGAATCGCCTCGATGATGCCTGGCTCCTCGGCCGCAGTGAAGTAGCCGTCGCGCCAGCCCGCCAAGCGCAGCCCGGGGTAGTCCTCGCGCAGCCGTTCGACGCCCCGCTCGAGCACCTCGCGCTCGGCGCCGAGGATGTAGACGGAGTAGTCGCGCCGCGCCGCCTTGGCGAGCAGCTCGTGCATGAGGTCGATCCCGGCCACGCGCTCGGGAAGCGGGTCGCCGAGGAGCTTCGACGCCCAGACGATGCTCTGGCCGTCGGCGCTGACGATGTCGCATGCCTCGACGATCTGACGCATCTCGGGGTCGTCCCACACGGTGACGAGCTTTGCCGCGTTCATCGACATGTGGGCGACGGGCGAGCGCGCCTCGACCGCCGCGAGGCAGAGGGCGACTGTCTCCGCCATGTCCAAGCGGTCGACGCTGCAGCCGAGCACGTTCGCGCGGCCACTCGGGGGAGGCGGCGAGCCTACGTTGTCCACCGGCGTGACGGACAGGGCGCGCCTACATCCCCCGTCGCGCAATCACGTACGGCACGGTTCGCATGAGGATCTTGACGTCCGTCCACAGCGACCAACCCGCCACGTAGCGGTAGTCGAGCTTGACCATCTCGGTGAGCGGGATGCGCGCCGACCCCAGGATCTGCCAGTGACCGGTCATCCCGGGCAGGAGGTGCAGCCGGCGCCGGTCCAGGCCCGTGATGCGGGCGTCTTCGTCGCAGACGAGCGGACGCGGCCCCACGAGGCTCATCTCGCCGCGAAGCACGTTGAACAGCTGCGGCAGCTCGTCGAGCGAGTACCGCCGCAGGACGCGGCCCACGCGCGTGATCCGGGGGTCCTCGGCGATCTTGAAGAGCCCGTCCGCCTCGTTGAGCGCGGCAAACTCGCCCTTGCGCGCGTCGGCGTCGGGCACCATCGTGCGGAACTTCCACATCTGGAAGGGCTTGTCGTCCCGTCCCACACGGGTCTGCCTGAAGAACACCGGCCCCCGTGAGTCGAGCTTGATCAACGCCGCGATCAGCACGAGCAGCGGCGACAGCGCCAGCAGGGCGGGGATGACCCCGCAGACATCGAACACGCGCTTGGTCGCCTGCGAAGATCGCGTGAGCCCAAAGCGGCGGACGGCCAGCAGCGTGAGGCCGTCGAGGTCGTCGACCTCGATCGAGGAGCCGACCACCTCGAGGATCCGCGGCAGCAGGCTCACGCGCACACCGGTCGCCTTGGCTTCGCGCACGAAATCGAGCGTCAGCTGCGGCGTCTCCTCGCTGGGCTCGATGATGACGCGGTGCACGTTGAGGTCGCCGACGAGCTGTCGGAGTTCGACGGTCGCGGTGTGCACCTTCAGCTGCTCGCTGCCCTCGGCCAGCGACATGCGCGCGACGAGGACAGCGCGCGCCTGATGGGGGTCGAGCTTGGTCTGCAGCCGCGCATGCGAATCCTTCGTCCCGACAAACAGGCAGCGCTCGAGCGGGGCGAGGCGATGCGCCACCTTACGAGCGGCGTGTCGCGCGGCGATCACGAAGAAGAACAGCGAGGCCCAGAGCACGAGCACCTGCATCGATCCCAGCGAGCCGTCAATGAGCGGGTCGTCGATGATCCAGATGACCAGCGCGTAGAGCGTGGCGAGCTGGAAGAGCTGGGGGGACTCGTCGATCGTCGTCTTGTTGATGAGCAGCTCGTCGCGGTCGTAGAGGCCCTTGAGCTTGCCCGCCACCACGACGAGCGGCAGGGCGAGGAGGGTCAGCGTCCGCAGCCGGTCGTCGCCCAGGATGCTGATGCACAGCATGAGCGCGACCGCCGCGGCGAGGACGTCGGCCACGGCGAGGCAACGCCTGAAGATGGCCTCGCGAAGCGCGACCTCGGGGTGGGTCTCGCCCTCGGCGATCGCCCATTCGGCCGCCCGGCGGTTGGCGCTGAGCCCGAACCAGCGAGCCATCCGACCGGAGCGCGGGGCCGGAGCCTGGGGAGCGCGGACCGGACTGCCCAGCTCCGAGGTGTGTTGTTCGACGCTCACGTCACCTCCCCTGTCGAAAGCTCTGCTTCCCTGCACGACGTTGTCCGGCAACGCTGCCTACCCTAGGGCATCGCAAGGGCTTGTGTCCACCTGCCAAACCCGCGATACTCTAGTTCATAGATCGTGGCTTGGGAACCGCGTCCCACCCCCGCGCAGCCGGCGCGAGCGGATCGAGCCAGATCGAACGACTTCCGCCGTAACGGGTTGATGTTTCCCAGCCCTTGCGGCTGAGGTCGACTCGGGGATGAGGAACTCACTGCGCTGACGCCACGCGCGAAGCTAGCAACCGCAGCGGACGCCGACGGGGCCGACGCCTGAGATGCTTAACCCCGGCGGATGGCGCAGCGCGAACCCCCACGACCCACACGACGCCTCCGCGCGCTGACCGCGCGATTTCGCAAATCCGAGCTCGGCGGCCTGGCCGGCGACAGCGGCTATCAGGCGGTCATCCAGGGCTCGTACGTCGGCAGCGACCTCGTGCAGATCGGCCTGATCACGCACGCGCTCGGGATCGCCGAGTTCGGCCGCTTCTCGCTCGTCGTGGCCTTCGTGGCGATCATCAGCGCCGTCTTCAACCCGCGCGTAAGCATCGCCGCCACGACGTTCGGCGCGCGCCACCTGCATCGCGACCCGCGCGCCGCCGCCGGCGTCTTCCAGCTCGCGTACCTCGTCGACGTCTCGACCGGGCTCCTGTTCGTGATCGCCGTCGGGCTGCTGTCGCTGCTCCTGGGCTCCGGCATCGTCGGCGGAGTGGGCCTGGGGGTCGTGCTGCTCTACGCGCTCGTCCCCCTGGCGAAGACCATCGACAACACGCCGCTCGTGATCCTCAGGTTGCGTGACCGCTTCAGGCTCCTCGCCGGCGTCACGTTCACGACGGAGATGCTGCGCCTGGCGCTGGTGGCGGGCGCACTTGCGATCGACAAGAGCCTGCTCGCCGTGGTGGTCGGCCTCGTCGCCGGGCGGCTCGTGGCGAGCGCGATCAAGGCGCTGCTCGCCTACCGCATCTTCGGCAAGGCGTTCCCCGACGTGACGCTCGCGCAACCGGCCATCCGGCATCTCCCGCCGCAGGAGCGCCAGGCGATGCGGCGGACGATCTACAAGAGCAGCTTCATCACGCTGGACAGCGTGGCACAGGTGCAGGTGCCGACGCTGATGCTGGGCGCATTCGTGGGCGCGACGGAGACGGGGCTCTACAAGATCGGGATGGCGATCGCCGCGATCGTCGCCAAGGCCGCCGATCCGGCGAGCGCGGCGCTGCTGCCGAGGCTGTCTCGCCTGTGGGCGCAGGAGCGCTTCGACGACCTACGACGTCTGGTCCGGCAGGCGACGCTCATCACGCTGCCGATCATCGCGGTGCTCTACCTGGCGGTCGTGCTGCTGCGCGACCCCGCCCTGGAACTGCTCGGGGGCGGCCCGGCGGCGACGGCGGCGGGGACCATCCTCATCCTCGGGGCCGGTGGCCAGGCGATCTACGCCGCGGTGTTCTGGCGCGGCACGGTGCTGTTCGCGGCGCACCGGACGGGGGTCGTCGCGGCGGTCAGCGTGGTCGGGGCCGTGTTTCAGGTCGTGGCGGCGCTCGTGCTGATCCGTGCCTGGGGGGCCGAGGGCGCGGCCCTGGCGTTCCTGCTCAGCCGCCTGCTGATCAACGGGACGCTCGGCGTCATCGCCGTGCGGGTGCTCAACCGGGCCGGGCGCGTGGGCAAGCCGGCGCTCGCCGCGCCCTGACCGCTCAGCGCACCTCGATCGGCCGGCTGACGACGCGCGACCTGTTGCCGCTCGCGTCCCTCGCCCTGACGTCGAAGCTGTAGCGCCCCGCCGAAAGGTCGTCGAAATCGACCGCGCTGCGCTGCGTCCAGGGCGACCACGCGTCCTTGCCGTCGGCGCCGCGCAGCCGATAGGAGTAGGTGATGGCGCGCGGCGAGACGGCGCTCGGAACCGCGGCATCGTCCGTCGCGCTCCAGCGCAGCGCCACCGCGGAGGCCTCGACGGGTCCGCGCGGGCCCTGGTCGATGCTCAGCGACGGCGCGCTGCGATCCTCGCGCCGCGCGACCGTCCCCCGCCGGAATGCCTGGCGCAGCGCATCCACCGAGACTCCCGGACCCTCGACATAGATCGGCGTGGGGCCGAGCGCGATCCGGCCGCCGGGCGTTGCGACCCGGTTGCCCATGCTGTCGTAGACGTTGAGCCGGCCTGCTCCCACGCCGGCCGGCGTGATCGACCGCAGCCGGTCGTCGAGCGTGTAGAGCCCGACCAGCGGCACGCCGTTTCGGTTGAACGGGTAGGCCCGCACCGAGGCGTTCGCCAGCGCGATCCTCCCCCCGCCGCGCGCGCGGTCGAACAGGTGGGCGAGCGCGGCGTACGCGATGCCCTTGGGCCGCACGGTGTCGTCGTACTCGAGCATCGACGGATGGCTGAGCGCGTACGTGGGCGAGGCCTGCACGCGGAAGTCGTAGTAGAAGAACTTGTCCAAACCGTTGCCGATCGTCTCGAGGAACGTCGTGCTGAGGCTCCTGATCGCGCGCGGCGAGGACGCCGCGAACTGGGCCGGGTCGCTCACGCCGAACAGGCTCTTGCCCCAGGGCTGGCGCACCGCGTTGCTCGTCCGGTAGAAGCCGGTGTCCCATTCGCCGCTCTCCGTGTTCCACAGCGGCTGCCTGTGCGCCGGCAGGATCTCCTTGCGGAAGGCCGCGGCGCGTTCGTCCTCGGATTCCTCCGCTTGCTCGCGCGCCGGATACATGTGCATGCTCAGGACGTCGATGTACTCGTCGCGCGGCCAATCGGGGTACTGCTTGCGAAGCTCGTCGAAGACGTCCTTCATGAACTGCACGTCGTACGGGCCGCCCATGGCGACGACCTCAGCGGCCGGATCGGTGCGCTTGACCGCCTCGGCCGCGCGCTTGAGCATCCGGGCGTAGAAGTCCGGCTCGAACTCGTAGTTGGGCTCGTTCCAGATCTCCCACGCCTTGACGTCGCCGCGGTAGTGCCGCGCCGTCTGCTCGACGAAGTTCTCCCATCTGTCGAGGTCGGGCAGGCCGTCGTCGTCGGCGAACTCGGGCCACTCCTTCCTGAAGCCGAGCGTGCCGAGGACCGAGATCCCGTGGCGCGCGGCGCGCCGGATCTCGTCGTCGAACCAGACGAACTTGCCTTCCTCGGGCTCGGCGACGCTCCAGCGGAAGAACTGCCCGGGGCTCATGGCCCGGTCCCACTTGATGCCCAGCCGCTCGATCGCCGCGTACCCGAAGTCGGTGAAGTTCGAGTGGATGCCGATCGCCGAGGCCCGATCTGCGCCTGCGCGCCGCGTCCGCGGAACGACGCCGTAGATCACCTCCTCCTCCGAGCCGTCCTGCCCAGCGACCCACATGACGAGCCTGAAGATGCCGCGCCGTCCGACGCCGACGTCGAGGTCGCTCACGTCGATGGACGCCTTGGGGACGTCGACGCGACGGCTGCCCGCGCGCACCTTGCGGTTGAGGTAGTCGTAGATCTCGTAGCGGATCGTGCTCCGCAGCCCGTCGCCGCTCGCGTTGTGGGCCCGCAAGCGCATCCGCACCGGCTCGTCGTCGTAGTAGAGGTTGCTCGGCCGCGTTCGCTCGATCCCGATCTCGAGCGGCGTCTTCGCGGCGTAGGGGGCGGGCCCGCCTTCGTTGAGAGAGACCGCGTCGATCCACAGGTGGCGGCCCGGGGTCACGTCGGCGGCGATCCTGATGTGGTAGTCGGCGGTCGGATAGCGCAGCAGCGGCCCCGAGAGATCGACGCGGGTCCAGTCGCCGCCCACCTGGAAGTCCTTGCTCAGGGAGTGCTGGCCGCGCTTGCCGGGGATCTCCGGCGCCGCCGGCGGACCGTACGAGTTCAGCAGCGTGAGCTCGCCGGCGACGGGGTCGCCCGTCTCGGACTTCAGCCACACCGACAGCGTGTGTCGCTTGTTCGGCGAGACCGAGAACGGCTTGGAGACGATCGAGACGCTCTTCGCGTCGATGCCGTTCTCGGCGGGATCGAGCGGCAGCTTCACGCTCGCGCGACCGTCCTTGGCCGCCTCGGCATCCGCGATCGACGCCAGTCCGAAGCGCCGGTCGTCGGTCGATCCCCAGCCGTGCCCGAGACCCACCTCGAAGCTGCCGTTGGCGACGAGGTTCCCGGCTCGCGGCGAGCTGTCGTCGATGTCCTCGGGGTAGTTCAGCGCGACGACGCGGTCGGACGGCAGGACGACCTCGGAGCCGTCGGTCGTGAGGTACAGGCCCCTGAGCAGGAGCTTGGCGTTGTCGTTGGACTCGTCGGTCCGCCGCAGGCGGAGGCTCAACTCGTCGGTGGCGGACTCCACGGTGATCGGGATCGCGGCCGACCAGTCCGGATCGTCCTTGGTCCTCGATACGGTCGCCGCGCCGCCGCCGAGCGCGAAGCCGACGTCGACCGGGCGCTCGTAGCCCTTCGTCTTCAGGAACACGTGGTACTTGCCCGGGTCGATGGTCCGCCGCAGCGGCACGCGCGCCGACAGGCTGTTCGCGCCCGGCAGCATCCACCCCAAGAACCCGCCTTCCGGCGCGTCGTGGCCGTCGTAGGCCTCCCAGTAGCGGGTCTTCTGCTGGACCTGGCGGTCGAGCTTGAGCCCGACCAGATCCTGGCCCACGTAGCCGATCCGCGCCGGGCGCGGCTCGTCGCCGCCGGAGAGCAGGACCCACCCGCCGACGATCAACACGACGAGCAGGGCGCCCAGCGCGAGCCGGCGCGAGCCACTCAGCGACGCCCCCCAGCCGATGCCCGCTGCCCTGCTACGTCGTCGGCGGCGCCGAGCCCGCTCGTTCACGCCGATGCCTGTGCGGACATCGCTAGACCGACCAATGCGCCAAGGGCAGGCCGGTCAGAGCGCGCAGCCGGGCGGCGTCTTCGACGAAGAACGCGGCGACACGATCGCGCGTCTCGCCCGACAGGCGGGCGGGCGCCACGTGACCCGTCGGCGACAGGACTCGCCGTGCCGTGGCGAACAACGGCTCGCGGAAGCGCACGGGCAGGCTGCGGCGGGCGATCTGCACCGGCGGCGAACGGTGCAGCCGCTCCGCGGTCCGAGACATGCGGACGGTCTTCTTGCGGTCCTTGATCTCCCGGCTGAACGCTGCTGAGTCGAAGCTCGGATCGACGTCCAGGAAGGAGAACACTGACCTCATCGTCGACTCGCGCGCGTGCTTCAGGTCGCGGTTGTCGACCATCATGATCTGTGACATGGGGAAGTACTCGAGGTATCGCTCGAGCTGCATCCCGTACTTGCTCGAGGTGATGTAGACGTGACCGCAATCGACCTGCGCGAAGGCGTCGTCGATGCTGCGTGACTCGGTGCGGTTGAAGTACTTGTGAAAGTAATGTGACTCCGCCCGTTCGATCGGATCGCGCACGAGGTAGATGAGCTTGACGTCCGGCATCAAGGCGGCGATTCGCTCGGGGACATCCCGGTGGTGAGGGAAGTTCGAGTAATGCGGAGATGCCTCGCCCCGCACTCCGGGCTCCCCGGGAAAGCAGCTCATATACCAATCCAACGCGTCGACGTAGTCGTCGCGTGTGAAGAAGTTGGTCTCCTTCGGCGACGACATCGAGACCTGCGGATGCTGGCTCAGGTAGTAGTGCAGGCTGGTCGTCCCGGCCTTTGCTGCCCCGATGATCAGGAAGTCGGGAAGCCGCGGCGTCTCGTCACGTGGCACTGCTTCCTCCTTTCCCCTGCGCGGGCACCCGCAGCAGGCTAGCAGCGCGTTCTTGTGGGCTGCGAAGGTGCGCGAGCCCCCTGAACGGCGCCGTGCAGGCGGGCTTGACGAGTAGGCTGGCGCGGATGCCGACGTCGTCGCAGAGCGATCTCGCGGCCGGTTCTGCGGCCCGCCGGGTGGGCCGGTTGCGCGAGTTGGACGCGCTGCGCGGCGTCGCGGCGGCCAGCGTGGTGCTGCATCACTCGGCGATCGCCTTCCCCGTCATGTTCGACGACACGCGAGGCGACGGGGTCACCGCGGCGAACGTGCTCAAGTACACGCCGCTGCATGCGCTCTTCGCGGGCAATCCTGCCGTGATCGTGTTCTTCGTGCTCAGTGGGCTCGTGCTTGCTCTGCCGTTCGTGGAAGGCCGCGGCGATCGCTACCCGGGGTTCATCGTCAAGCGGATCTTTCGCCTGTGGCCGCCGTACGCCGTGGCGGTGGCCGCGGCGATCCTGCTCGCCGTGACGGTGGGCGGCGGTGAGGTCGGCGGTATGAGCAGCTGGTTCAACGAGAAGTGGCACGAGCCCGTCACCGCCGGCCTGGTCGCCGGGCATGCCTCACTCGTCGCGAGCTTCGACAACGACGCGTTCAACTCGCCGATCTGGTCGCTCGTGATCGAGATGCGCGTCTCGCTGATCTTCCCGGCGCTGGTGCTCGCGACGCTGCTGCTCGGCTGGAAGCGCGGCCTCGCCCTGGCGCTGCTGGTGTGCTGCGTCGGCGTGCTCGCGCGCGGCGAGTTCGGTGGCGGCGACTACTTCGCGACGCTGAAGTACATCCCGTGCTTCGTCATCGGCATCCTCCTCGCGGCGCACCGGGAGAGCCTGCGCGCGCGGCTCGAACGGCTCGGTGCCGGCGCCGTCGCGATCGTCGCGAGCATCGCCGCGCTCGCCTACACCTGGCAGTTCTGGGCCAACGCCGACTGGTTCCCGGGCCCGCTCGGCGGCGCGGTTCACAATCAGGTCGTCGATCTCGTGGCGGTCACGCTCGGAGCCACGCTGATCATCCTGCTCGTGCAGCGCCCCGGTCGTTCGCGCGATGCGCTGCTGTCACGCGTCCCGCAGTTTTTGGGGCGCATCTCCTACAGCCTCTATCTCGTCCACCTGCCTGTTCTGCTGGCCGTCGTGCATCTCCTCGGCGGCGCCGTCGAACCGGTCCTGCTCCTGCCGCTCGTGTGGGTGCTCAGCATCGTCCTGGCCGACATCTCGCAGCGCTTCGTCGAGCGGCCGGCACAGGGCGTCGGCCGGCGACTGGCCGCTCACCCGGCGATCTCACGGCCCGACAGCGGCGTCGGCCCCGTGCTCGCCGAGTCCTCGACGCCGCGGTAGACCGCTTCGAAGGACTCCGCGGCTCGCGCCATCGTGTAGTTGCGGCGAACCGAGCTCATCCCCGCCGGCCCGATGCGCGAGCGCAGACCGGGATCGTCGAGGAGCCGTTGAAGACACGCCGCGAGCTCGTGCGGGTCGCGCACCACCAGTCCGGTACGGCCGGGCTCGATGTGCTGCAGGTGGGCGGGGCAGTCCGCGCTGACCACTGTGGGCAGCCCGCAGGCCATCGCTTCGACGACGGCGTTTCCGAAGGTCTCGACCGAGTTGCTGGGCAGCACGAAGACGTCCAGGCAGCGCAGCCACTCGCCGATCCGCACCTGCATCCCGAGAAACCTGATGCGGTCGGCGGCCGGCGATCTCGCGGCCAGCGCCTCGAGGCGCGGGCGGTCCTGCCCGTCGCCGATGATCCAGATGGCGCAGTCCGCGGAGAGCTCGCCCGCCGCCTCGATCAGCCAGTCGATGCGCTTCCAGGCCCGCAGGTTCGCCGCCGTGCCGACGATGACGGTCCCGGGTGCGACACCGTGCTCGGCGCGCAGGCGCTCGCGCGTGCCGGTCGGATCGAGCAGGCTGAAGTCCAGCCCGTTGAAGGTGGGGAGGACCGCGTCGCTGGAGATGCCGAACACCTGTTGCACCGCCGCGGCCGCCTGGCGCGTCCCGGTGATCGCGTCGAAGCGCGGCACCAGGCGGGCGGCGATCCTGTAGCGCCACAGACGGCGGCCCGCGTACGTCATCGTGCCGCCGCGGTGGGTGTAGATCCGCGTGGCGCTGCCGCTGGCGAGGCTCGCGAGCAGCAGCACCGGGTCGGCGACGTGGAAGTGGTGGATGTCGAAC
>DASZDB010000545.1:0-5931 GCA_035942495.1 Solirubrobacteraceae bacterium | reverse complement strand
GCGCTGCAGCGCGAGCTCGACGATGTGCCGACCGACGAAGCCGGTCCCGCCGAGCACGAGCAGCCGCATGACGCGATTCTCGCAGCCCGCGCATTCCGATCCGCCGCGGGGTACGTTGCGCATGTGGCGACCAATATCGACGCGCAGGCCGGCGACCGCGTTGCCGGCGGGGACGAATGGGGCAACGAGCTCTACCGGATCGCGGCGAACCAGTTCGACCGGGCGGGCGCGCTGCTCGAGCTCGATCCGGAGTTCGTCACCCGGCTCCGCGAGCCGCGGCGCTCGCTCGTCGTCAACTTCCCGGTGCGGCTGGACTCCGGCTAAGTGCTCGGCCTGACCGGCTACCGCGTGCAGCACACGCTGACGATGGGACCGACGAAGGGCGGCTTTCGCTACGGCGCGGATGTCTCGCTCGGCGAGTGCGCGGCGCTCGCGATGTGGATGACGTGGAAGTGCGCGCTGCTCGGGCTGCCCTACGGCGGCGCGAAGGGCGGGGTGCGCTGCACGCCCAGCGAGCACAGCGTCGCCGAGCTCGAGCGGCTCACGCGCCGCTACGCCGCCGAGCTGATCCCGGTGATCGGCCCCGACCGCGACATCCCCGCGCCGGACATGGGCACGGGCGAGCGCGAGATGGCGTGGTTCATGGACACGTACTCGCAGATGATGGGCCACTCGGTGTTCGAGATCGTCACGGGCAAGCCCGTCGTGCTCGGCGGGACGACCGGGCGGCGCGAGGCGACCGGCCTGGGCGTCGTCTACGTGACAGAGGCCGTGTGCGAGCGCATCGGCATGGACATCCGCGAGGCCCGCGTCGCGATACAGGGCTTCGGCAACGTCGGCTCCGTCGCGGCCGCCGAGCTCTACGCCATCGGCGCGCGCGTCGTCGCGGTGTCAGACGCCAACGGCGGGCTCGTCGACCACGACGGGCTCGACGTCCCGGCCGTCACGCGCTGGGTGGCCGCGAACGGCGGATCGCTGTCGGGCTACCCGGACGCCGAGCACGTCGGCCCCGCCGACGTCCTCGAGGTGCCGTGCGAGATCGTCATCCCCGCCGCGCGCGAGCAGCAGGTCACCCTCGAGAACGCGAGCCGCCTGCAGTGCGAGCTCGTCGTCGAGGGCGCCAACGGCCCGACGACGCCCGAGGCCGAGACGATCCTGCGCGAGCGCGGGATCCTCGTCGTCCCCGACGTGCTCGCCAACGCCGGCGGCGTGACCGTCTCCTACTTCGAGTGGGTCCAGGACCACCAGCGCTACACGTGGGACGAGCTCGACATCCAGGAGCGCCTGCGCCGTCAGCTGCGCGCCGCGTTCGGGCGCGTCACCGACGCCGCCGAGCGCCTGGACTGCGACTGGCGCATGGCGGCGCTGTCCGTCGCGATCGAGCGCGTCGCCGAAGCGGCGCGGCTGCGCGGGATCTATCCATAGCGGCCCGCCTCGGCGAGCGCTAGTGACGTTCCTCGCCGGTCGCCGCCGGCGGGCGCGACTCCTCCGCGAGGGAGGTGATGGCGAGCATCCCGCGCGCGGCCTCTTCGAGCACGCCGGTCGCCTCGTCGAGCGAGCGGGCGTACAGCTCGACGAGCAGGTGGACGACGATCTTGTCGCCGTCGTGCTTGTGGAAGCGCACGTGGGTGAAGAACTCGCGCGTGCCGTAGTCACCGAACGCGGCGTAGGAGAGTGCGTCACCGGCCTCCGGGCCCGAGCACGTCTCGACCTCGTCGGCGTCGACTGTGACGGTGCACGAGGCGACCCACGGCGTGCCGGCGATCATCCGTTCCCAGCGGTCCTCGATCGGCTCCACGCGGCCGTTGTGAAAGCCGAGGTGCGGCTGGTCGTGCATGCACTCCAGGCATTGCACGACGGCCTCCTGCAGCTCGTCGACGGGCTCGGCGCGCTCGCCGGTGTCGGGGTCGATCTTGTGGATGCCCTCGTAGTGAACCTGCACCTCGAGGTCGGTCGACCAGCAGCGATAGCAGCGCAGCCACGAGCGGGCTTCGTTTGCCTCCATGCGCGGCCATGGTAGTAGCCCCGCTGAGGTCGGCGGGAGCGCTGGAGCCGGGATCGCGGCGGCCGCGCCTGCGGGGAATGCGAAGCTGAGCAGCAGGATCACCGTTCAGGGCTCTGTACTAGTCTGCGGCGCCAATGAAGAAGGTCGTCTCCGTCGTCGGCAAGCCGTTTCGCCTCATCGGCAGGCTTCTGTTGCGGCTCCTGCGGTCGCTGCGCTTCCTGGGCCGGCCGCTCGCCAAGCTCGGCAAGCTGCACGGCCGGGCGCGGATCATCGCGTTCGCGGTCCTCGCCGTGGTCGTCGTCGGCGCCGTGCTGGTCCTCAAGCCCGGGCCGGACGACAACGAGGCGGTTGCCGAGACGCTCGACAACTACGCCGCCGCCACGCGCGACAAGGACTATCAGACGATCTGCGACGACCTGTACGCGGAGGACCTCGTCGAGCGCGTCAGGGCGGCCGGTCTGCCGTGCGAGGTCGCGCTGCGCACGGGCCTGGAGGATCGCCAGAACCCGCGCCTGCAGGTCCTCGGCGTCGAGGTCAACGGAGACCAGGCGCTGGCACGCGTGCGCTCCACGGCAGGCGGCGAGGTTCCCTCGACCGACGTCGTGCGGCTCGTCAAGGAGGACGGCGACTGGCGCGTGGCATCGCTCTCGGAGCCCGGCGCCACGTTGCGGTCACAGCCCTGACCGGCTGATCAGCGCTTGAACACGACGTAGAAGGCGGCCAGCGTAAAGGCGATCTGGCCGAAGGAGATCGCGGTGCCGAGGTTCGCGGCGCCCGCGGCCTCGGCGACGAGCGTCGCGGCGACAAACGCGCCGACCATGAGCGCGAGGTCGATCAGCAGCTCGCGGCGCCGCTCGCTCATGCCGCCGCCCTGGCTTCGAGCGCGCGCTCCAGCGCGGGCACGTCGAGCGCCGCGTCCTGCTCGTCGAGCAGCTTGAGCGCCGCCCGTCGCCCGCCGATCGCGCGAAGCCCGCGCTCGCCGTGCTCGGCGACGAAGTCCGCCAGCGCGCTCGCGCGCCGCGCGGCGAGCCGGCGCGCCGGGACGTCGAGCCGCGCGCGGTGCTCGTCGAGCGCCTCGACGAGGTCGTCGAAGCCGGCTGGCGGCGAGAGCGAGCTGACGGCGACGACCTTCGTCTCCTTGACGCCCAACGAGCGCAGCGCCGCGCTGAGGTCGCGCCGCGAGCGCAGCGCGACCGGCCCGAGGTCCGCCTTCGTCACGACGAGCACGTCGGGGATCTCCATGATCCCCGACTTGAGGAACTGCAGGACGTCGCCGCCGCCGGGCTGCACCACGACGGCCACCGTATCGGCCACCTCGGCGACCTCGGTCTCGGACTGGCCGACGCCGACCGTCTCGATGACGACGACATCGAACGCCGCCGCAAGCGCGTGCGCCGCGGCGCGCGTCGCGGGCGCGAGGCCGCCGAGCCGGCCGCCTGCCGCCATCGAGCGGATGAAGACCCGGTCATCACGGGGGTCGACGACGATTCGCGCGCGATCGCCGAGCAGCGCGCCGCCCGAGCGCTTCGAGGAGGGGTCTACGGCCAGCACCGCGACGCTGCGCTCACGCGCTCGCCAGGCCGCGACGAGGTGCGAGAGCAGCGAGGACTTGCCCGACCCCGGCGGACCGGTCACGCCGACGACGTGCGCGGGGGCCTCGCCGCCGAGCGCGGCGGGGGAGACGGCGTGCAACAGCGCCGCGGTCTCGTCGCGGTGAGCCGGCCTGCGGCTCTCGACGAGGTTGAGGACGGCGGGCGCGGCGGACAGGTCGGCGGCGCGCAGGCGACCGCCCAGTTCTTCGCCGATGGCGGACATCGAACGCGGACGCTAGTACACGCACCCGGCGCACGGGACGGCCCCTGCCGCCTCGTCGCCGTCGGGCGGAGTCCCACGCCTCTTCCCGCCACGCGGGCAGGGCTCAGGCGGCAGCTTCGAGGCAGAGCACGCCCTCGGCGCCCACGGTGGCGGCGTGCTCCGTGCCGGGATCGACCTCGAGGCGGTCGCCCGGCTCGAGCGCGAAGTCGCCGTCGCGGGTGTGGAAGACGATGCTGCCGGTCACGCAGTACAGGACCTTCGTGTAGCCGTGCGCGTGCCAGTCGTAGCAGTCGCCGGGGCCGTTGCCCCATGCGTAGGGCTGCAGTCCCGCCTCGGCGTAGCGCGCCTCGATCCGTTCGCGGTGGGGCGGCTGCACGTCGGCCTTGGCGATGCGTGCTGCCATGGACCGCAGGCTACCCGCGCCGGCAGGAACCGAGGCATGGCCGGGTGACCTTCGACGCCGCGGTCTTGTAGGTTCGAGCCGATCGTGGGTGACCTCAGATGAGCGACGAGAAGCCGATCGAGGACGAGGAGCCGGACGACGAGCGGCTGACCGTCGTGCTGATCGGCGACGGTGACCTGAGCGAGGAGACGGCGCGAGCGCTCGACGCGGGCGGTGCCCACGTGATCCGCCTGTGCCAGCCCGACGAGGACGACGTGCGCGACGCGCTCGAGGGCCAGGACGTCGACTCGGTGGCGGTGGTCGAGCGCGAGGACGCGATCGTGCTGCGGTTCGCGCTCATGGTGCGGGCGATCTCCGACGACATCCCGCTCCTGCTGACGATCTTCGACGAGACGATGATCGAGCAGCTCGGGGATGTCATACCGAACACGCGCATGACGTCGCTCGCCGAGATCGTCGCTCCGTCCCTGGCCGGCCCCTGCATCGACGAGCGCTTCACGGCCGTGTCCTTCAAGGACGGCAACGCGGTCGGCCTCGTCGAGGGCGACGACGAGGTATCCGAGGTCCCGATCAAGTCACCGCGGCCGCGCCGTGTCGAGGCGCTCGCGCGCGCGCTCTTCACGCCCTACGACAAGAGCGCCGGGATGCTGTTGTTTGGTGCGATCGGCCTGGCCGCGGTCTTCACGCTGGAGACCGTGACCGCGATGTTCACGCTCGACGACAGCGCCGTCGACGCGATCTACGGCTCCGCGAAGACGCTCGTCACCGTCGACCCGAACCCGAAGGTCGCCGACGGACCGGCCTGGTACAAGGTGTTCACGTCGGTCACGATGATCGTCGCGCTGCTGCTGGCGGCGGCATTCACTGCCGGCCTGGTCAACCGCTTCGTGGAGCGGCGCCTGACCGGGCTGATCGGCCGCAACGCGGTGCCTCGGCGCGACCACGTCGTCGTTGTCGGCCTGGGCCAGGTCGGCATGCGCCTGTGCCTGCTGCTGCGCGCCTGCAGGATCCCGCTGGTCGCGGTGGAAGCCGATGAGAACGGCGAGCGGGTGGGGATCGCCAAAGAGCTGAAGCTGCCGGTGGTGATCGGTCGCGCGGCCGATCCGTCGATCATGCGACGGCTCTCGTTGCCACGGGCACGCGCCGTCGCCGCGGTGACGGCCGACGACCTGGAGAACATCTCGGTGGCGATGACGGCGCGCGGCATCCATTCCGACATCCGCACCGTCCTGCGCGTCGGCGACGGCAGCGTCGCCAACGAGACGCGCTCGCTGCTCGCGCTCGGGCTCGTCCGCGACGTCCACCGGCTCGCGGCGACGCTGCTGGCCGCGCAGATCCTCGGCGGCGGCGCCAACAGCGTCGTCTGCATCGGCGACGACGCGCACCTGCGATTTCCCGACGGGCGGCTGGAGCGCGCGGAGCGCAACGCCCTGGCCGACTGAGGCGGCGCGTCAGCCGGTCGCCGCCGCCACCCCGTTGCGCTGCGCCACGAGCGCCACGATGTCGCGCATGATGGCGGTCAGGTCGAAGTCCTTGGGGGTGTAGACCGCGGCCACGCCGGCGCCCGTCAACGCGGGCACGTCGGCCTCCGGGATGATCCCGCCGACGATGACGGGCGCCTCGACGCCCGCGCCCCGCAGCCGCTCGATGATCCCCGGGATCAGCTCGCGGTGCGAGCCCGACAGGATCGAGAGGCCGATCACGTGGA
>DASZDB010000544.1:0-4575 GCA_035942495.1 Solirubrobacteraceae bacterium | reverse complement strand
CTCTCAAAGATGGGAGTGGAACCCGGCTCCAGCCGCAACCGCGAAGCGTTCGGTGCTGACTTCAGGTGTATGGGTTGCCGGGGAGCAACTCTTCAGGCGGATGAAGCCTTGCTCGCAGGCGTCACATGATGCTACCCGATTGGGCGGCGACCACACCCGCGGCGCACACACGAGCCCCGGCCGCCGGTCCCGCGGGGCCGCCGGCGGTCGTTTCCCGGCGCGGTCGGCAAGGGTAGCCCCCGCTCGTGGCGATCAGCGAGCGGTTGATGCGCGTTTCGGAGGCGACCGTGTGGGGCGCGCTCGCCGACGCGGGCACGTACGGCGACTGGGTCGTGGGCTCCAAGCGCATCCGCGCCGCCGACGCCTCGTGGCCCGCGGCCGGCTCGCGCTTTCACCACACGGTGGGCGTGGGGCCGCTCAGCCTCGACGACCACACGGAGTCGCTCGAGGCCGATCCGCCGTCGCTGTTGCGCCTGCGCGCGAAGGCGCGCCCGCTGGGCACCGCGCAGGTGACGCTCGAGCTGACGCCGAGCAACGGCGGCACGTTCGTCCGGATGACCGAGAACCCGGACGGGTTGTCGTCCGTGCTCGGGCTCAACCCGCTCGTCCACCTGCTCACGATGGTCCGCAACGCCGAGTCGCTGCGGCGCCTCGAGGAGATCGCCGGACGGCCCCGGCCGGCGGATTGAGATGCCGTCCTACGGCGACTGCCGGACCGCGGAGATCGACGCGTCGCCGCAAGCCTGCTTCGACGCGCTCACCGACTTCGAGCGGCTCCCCGAATGGCAGGGTGCGGTGCGCGACGTCGAGGTGCTCGAGCGCGACGCGGCCGGCCGCGGCACGATCGTCGAGTACGTCGTCGACGCGCGTGTGAAGACCGTCCGCTACCGGCTGCGCCAGGTCTACGACGAGCCGAGCCGCCTCGGCAGCGAGTACCTCGGCGGCGACTTTCGCGACTTCCGCGGCGAATGGCGCCTCGAGCCGCTGGAGGGCGGGGTGCGGACGCGCGCCGAGCTCGACCTGCGGATCGATCCCGGGCGCTTCGTGCCGCGCGTCGTCCGCAAGGCGATCTCCGACGCCGTCATGCGCCGCGCGCTCAACGACCTCAAGACGCATCTCGAGCCCTGAGGCGGCGCAGCGGACGGCCTGGCGGGCGCGCCACGTGGCGGCGCGCAGTCCGCACCTGTGAGAGGGTCCGGGGAGCATGAAGAACCTCGCGTGGGTCGTCGTCCTGCTGCTCCTCATCGTCGCGGGCGCATGGGCTCTCGCGAACTTCGCCTTCGTTCAGACGAAGCTCGAGACCGACACCGTCTATGGAACGGTTCGCGAGATCGTCGTCAAGGCCGACCGCGGCGACATCGACATCGTCGCCGCGTCGAGGCTCATCCAGGTGCGCGAGACCCGGCACTGGGTCGTGTCGCAGCCCGAGCTCGAGCAGACACGCAAGAACGGCGTTCTCACGCTCGAGAGCACCTGCAGCCCGGAGCGCGTGGTCCTCAAGTGCTATTCGGACCTGCGCATCGCGGTGCCGCGCGGCGTCCGCGTCACCGTCGACGCCGATTCAGGCGACGTGGACCTGCGCGGCGCCCACCCACGCAGCGTGCACGTCGAGAGCGACTCGGGCGACATCGAGATGGACCTCGACGGGCGCCAGACGCTCGTGTTCGCCAGCAGCGACTCCGGCGATCTCGATCTCATCGCGCGCTCGGTCCGCGCGGTCGACGCCCAGACGGACGCGGGTGACGTGACGGCCGACGTCGGCGGCCTGCCACGCCGCGTGGTCGCGCGCAGCAACTCCGGCGACGTCGATGTGACGGTCCCCCGCGGCTCATACCGGATCAGGGCGATCGCCGAGTCAGGCGACGCGACAGTCAGCGGCCTGGGGCGCAACAACCGGGCGCTGCAGTCCGTCCACGCGCGCACGAACGACGGCGATGTCGCCGTCCGCGCGCGCGCCCGCTGACGGCTACTTCAACTCGTCCTCGGGCACGACGTAGTAGTGCTTGCTCGCGGCCTTGGGCCGCATGTCGAAGCCCTGCCGCGCCCTGACGCCGAAGGTCCTGTCGGGAAAGCCGCCGTGCTCGCGCACCCAGGCCAGCACCTCGTCGGGGTCGCCGCCGGCGGCGACGACCTTGTCCTGCATGATCGCCACGGTGCCCGCCGGGTTGCCGAGGAAGAGCGCCGGCTGGATGTCGGCGAGCAGTGCCTTGATCGGGTCCTTCTCGTTCTTGCTCACGGCGCGCGAGGATAGCGCCCGTGAGCGGCGTGTCGCGAGGATCGTGACGTCGGGCGGTCGTGACGCGCCGATCGTGACCTCAAGACGCTTCTGAGCGCAGGATGTCCATCCCGTCCGCCAGCCAGGCGGCTGCGCGGTCGACGTTGGGACCGCTTGGCGCGAGCCGCACTGTGTCGAGCTGCAGCTCGGTCATGACGCGCAGCGCGCGCCGCGGATCTGACTCGCTCAGCGCTTCCTCGATGCGCTCGGCGAGCCGGTCGGGCTTGGTGCGCAGCGGCGCGACGCGCACCGCAAGGCGCTTTGTCGTCGGCTGCCAGACGCGGTTGAGCGCGAAGACGATCGCGAGGACCCGCAGCGACCCGTCGACCACCCACTCCGCAAGCGCCAGCCGGTCTCCCGGCCGGATGAGCGTCAGGAGCCCGGCGGGGGCAAAGCCGCCCCACGGCAGCGCCGCCTCCTCGATCTGCGCTGTCGCGAGATCCGGCGGATAGGCGCGAAGCCGCTCCTGCCATGCTGCGAGCCGACCGCGCGTGCGCAGCGCCACGCCGTGGGCGAGCGCGTCGGCGGTCGAGGGCATCGCGCCCGCGAGGAGTGCTTCGATCTGTGCTTCGGCGTAGTCGCGCGGCCACCAGATCAGCTCGATGGGCACCCGCTCGCGGTAGCCGGAGACGCGCCGCGTCGGCCCGCCCTGCGCGCCCCAGGTGCCGAGCTCGTCGAGGCCCGCCGCGCGAGCGAACCCGAAGCAGTCCTCCAGTTCGAGCGGGTCGCGGGTGACGACGAGCATCTCGATGTCCGATACCTCGTCGGCCATGCCGCGCGAGACGCTGCCGGTGAGCACGACCTCCTCCGCGAGCTCGGCGGCAATGGCGTCCGCCACCCGCTGCGCGAGCGCACGCAGATGCTCGCTGCGCTGCGTTGCCATCACCGACCGAATGTAGAGCCAGGCCTGATCGGCGATGCACCGGTCGCGCGGTTCACTCGCCGCGGGCCGCCCGCAGCGCCGGATACAGCGCGACGAAGCGCTCGCGGGCCTCGCGGTAGGGCTCCACCCACTCGGCGACCGGCTCGACGACCTCGCCCGGCCGCACGCACGCGGCGACCGCCTCATGGACGTCGCCGAACGTCCCGGCCGCGACGCCGGCCAGCAGCGCCGCGCCGAACGACGCTCCCTCGTCCACGGCCACCCGCTGCAGCGGCAGCTCGAGGACCGAGGCGAGGATCGCCAGCCACAGGGCGCTGCGCGCGCCGCCGCCCGAGACGCGGCCGAGGCTGGGCGCGCCGGCGTTCTCGGCGACGAGGTCCAGGCCGTCGCGCAGCCCGAACGCGACGCCCTCGAGGACCGCCCGGGTGAGCGCGCCGCGGTCGTGGCGCAGCGACAGGCCGCTGAACGCGCCGCGCGCGTCGGGGTCGGCGTGCGGCGTGCGCTCGCCGGCGAGGTAGGGCAGGAAGGTGAGCCCCTCGACGCCCGGGCCCCAGGCGCGGGCCTCCTCGACGAGCGCCCCGAACTCGGCGCCCGGGCCGAGGACGTCGGCCAGCCAGCGCAGCGAGCCGGCCGCCGAGAGCATCACGCCCATGCTGTGCCAGCCGCCGGGCACGGCGTGGCAGAAGGCGTGCACGCGCGCCTCGCGATCGGCCGTGAACGCGTCGGCGGCAGCGAATACGACGCCGTACGTCCCGAGCACGACGGACGCGGGCCCGGGCCGGTCGACGCCGACGCCGAGCGCGCCCGCGGCCTGGTCGCCGGCGCCGGCCGCGACCGGGATCCCGGCGGGCGTCGCGCCGCTGGGCTGCGGCGACTCGAGCGCGCGCGGTAGCCAGGCCGGATCGACGTCCAGCGCCTGCATCACCGCATCGCTCCAGCGCCGGGAGGCGACGTCGAACAGCAGCGTCCCGGAGGCGTCCGCGACGTCGGTCGCGTGCTCGCCGCACAGGCGCAGGCGCACGTAGTCCTTGGGCAGCATGATCCGGTCGATCCGCGCGTAGACGTCCGGCTCGTGGCGCGCAAGCCACAGGAGCTTCGGCGCGGTGAAGCCCGTCAGCGCGCGGTTGCCGGTCAACCCGATCAGCGCGTCCAACCCGATGCGCCGCTCGATCTCGGCGCACTCGGCGCCCGTGCGCCCGTCGTTCCACAGCATCGCCGGGCGCAGCACCCGGGCCGCCGCGTCGAGCGCGACGAGGCCGTGCATCTGCCCGGTCAGCCCGATCCCGGCGATCTCGCCTTCCGCCCCCAGAGCCTCCAGCACAGAGCAGGCGCCGGTCCACCAGTCCTCGGGATCCTGCTCGGCCCAGCCGGGGCGCGGCGTCGACAGCGGATGCTCGACCTCCGCGCGCGCCACGAC
>DASZDB010000543.1:0-4633 GCA_035942495.1 Solirubrobacteraceae bacterium | reverse complement strand
CACCTCAACGTGTCGGGCACCGCGATCGCCGCGAAGGTGATTGCGGCGGCGATCAGGCGAATCAGCCGGTAGCGCCCGGGCGCGGCGCTACCGCACGCGGTGCGACACGGTCTTCGCGGACCGTGCGCGCAGCTCGTTGTTGCCGTTGAACCGCGCGCCCACGCGGATGTGCGTGCCGCGGGGAACGCGCACCGAGACGACCTTCCTGACGTTGCACGACGCGGGCGCGCGCACCGTCGAACGCGTCCGGCGGCCCTTCGCCGCCACCGTGAAGGCCACGGTGCCCGCGCACGGCCGCGTGCGCAGGCGCGTGGTGACCGTCACCCGCGCCCGGGTGCCGGCGCGACGCGAGCTGCCCTCAGCGCGAGCGCCCGCGCCGTGCCTCCGCCGGCGCCTCCGGCGTTGACGAGCGGCAGCCAGCCATCGACCTTCCGCAGGATCACGCCGCCGACGGAGTGCTGCGGGCCGAAGACGCCGGTGCCCGGCGTGATCTGCACGCGGTATCGCTCGTTCGCACCGGCATGAGCTGCGATCGGCTGCAGGTCGCGCTCGACGGACCGCGCCTGGTCGTCGAGGACGACGGGCAGCGGGGTGACCTGCGAGCCGATCACGCGGTTGGCGCGCTGTCGACGATCTGCGCGAACAGAAACGTGTTCGGCGACACCGCGGTGCCCGTGTAGGTGATCCTCAGACGCGAGGCGCCGACGATGTCGCTCCCCGTCGGGGGTGTCGTGAAGCCGACCGTGACGGCGTTGGGTGCCGGCGTCGCCCGCGATGCCGTCGCGCCCCGACGCCGTCGAGTCGACGAGCGAGACGCCCAGGCTCTTGAAGTTCGCGCCGGACGCCTCGACCGCGCCGGCCGGGGGAAGCGGGTAGCCGGACCCCGAACGCCAGATGCCGTCGTCGGCGAGCCACTCGAACGGCGCACCCGTGTCGACCGTCTCGTTGCGCGTGAGGTACCGGTTCAGCCAGCTCAGGCCGGCGCGCTTGAGGTGGCCGTCCTCGCCCGTCGACGTCGTGCACCGGCCGTGCCCGCCGCAGTGCCAGACCATCTTCACCGGCACGTCCCTCGAGCGCAGGGCGCGGTAGTTGGCGACGGCCTCGCTGAGCCCGAAGAACGTGTCGACGGTGCCCTGCGTGATGAGCGTCGGCGTGTTGACGCGCTCGCGCAGGCCCGGCGGCGTACGGTCGATGAAGAACTGCCGGCTCGCCGGGTTAACTGTTCCGCCGAGGCTCTCGAGGCAGGCGGTCTTGATCGGCGCCGCGGCGCGGTCCAGCAGCGCCGCCGCCGGTCCGAGCAGGTTGCCGGGGATGCCGTTTGCGGCGGGGCCGCTGCGGCAGATGCTGACGGCGAAGAACGTCCTCATCGCGCCCTCGGGAAAGAAGCCCGTGCCGAGGTTGTGCCACGTCACGTCGGGAACGATCGCGTCGAGGCGGCTGTCGATTGCGGCGGTCGCCAGCTGGATCGCGCCGCCGTAGCTCGATCCGGACACGCCGACGCCGGGATCGCTGGGAGCATCGAGCAGCGCCTCGGGCGCAGTCCCCACGAAGTCGATCAGCGCCTGGACGTCGCGCGCTTCATAGTCGGGCGAGTCGAACTGCACGGTGCCGCCGGACCCGCCGATGCCGCGTGGGTCCCAGGTCAGCGTGTTGTAGCCCTCGGCGCGCAGCGTGCGCTGGCCGATCTGGTGGCTCGTGTCGGCGTCGGGGTTCGTGTCGCCGAGCGTCGGATAGCCGGGACCGATGAGCACCGTCGGCACGCGCTCGTCGCCGGCGCGGTTGGTGGCGGGGTAGAAGTGCGCGCGGATCGTGATGCCGTCGAGCGAGCGCACGTTGACGTCGCGGGTGGACGGCCCGAACTGCGCCGGCGAGCAGCGCGGCGACGGCTGCGACGAAAGCGGTCGCGGCGTGCAGAAGGTGACGGCGCGCGGTCGCTGTCAACGCGCTCGGCGCGAGAGCGTACGCGACTCCCGCGGTTTGAGCTCAGGACTTCCGTTGAATGTGGCCGTCAACCGCAACGGGCTCCCGCGTCGCGCTCGCAGCGTCACCTTGCGCGCCGCCCGGCACGGCCGCGGCGTCAGCGTCGAGTTGTAGACATAGGGGCGGCGCGAGGTGTGCACGACGAACGTGATGCTGCCGGCGCACGGGCGCACCGGCAGGCGTGCGCGCAGGCTGACGCGTACGTCGCGGTCGTCGCGCCGGGAGCGACGCGAGGTCAAGGCGATCCGCGGGCGCGTCGGGGTGCGCCGCACCGCTCCGTATCCGGAGCGCGTCGCGTCGACGAGCGGCAGCGAGCCGAACGCGCCGTAGAGGCTGACCCGGCCCTTCGAGCGCTGCTCCTCGTACGTCGCCGCGCCCGGCGTGATCTGCAGCCGGTACAGCGACGCGGGGCCGCCACGCTCGGCGATCGCCTCCATCGGACGCTCGACCGACCGCTCGCGCCCGTCGAGGATGACCGGCAGTGGCGTCACGAGGCCGCCGAGGACGCGGTCGCCCTCGTCGTCGACGACCTGCGCGTAGAGGAACGTGCGCTGCGGCTTGGCCCTGCCGCGATAGATGAGGCGCACGCGAGGGTTGCCGACGAGGTCGGCCTCGGCCGTCGGGGCCGGGAAGCGCACGTCGACGGCGTTGCGCGCCGGCGCCGAGGACCGCCCGAGGCCGCGCAGCGGGCTGTCGCGCGGCGCGATCTTCAGCGAGCCGGAGCCGACGGCGTCGAGCGCGCCCGCCAAGGCCAGCGGGAAGTCGGGGCCCGAGCGCCACTCGCCGTCGTCGGCGAGCCACTGAAACGCCGCCCCGGTGTCGACGGTGGGGTCCCGGCGCAGCCAGCGGTTCAGCCACGCCAGACCCGCGCGCGCGAGCGTGCGCGGGTCACCGGGCTCCGCCGTGCAGGCGACGTGCCCGCCGCAGTACCACAGCATCTGCACCGGGACGCCGTTGCGCCGCAGCGCCGCGAACGCGGCGCTCGCCTGGTCGAGCGGAAAGAGCGTGTCGGTCGTGCCCTGCATGATCAGCGCCGGCGTGCGGATGCTGCCGATCAGCGAGCCCGGGCCGTGGTCGGCGAGCCACTTGCGGCTGGCCTTCGAGAGCCGGCCGCGGACACCCTCGAGGCAGGCGGTCTTGAGCTCGTCGCCCGCGCTGGCCGGCCTGACGTCGGCGGGTTCGGCCTTGCCGTCGACGGCGCCGGGAACGGCGTCCAGCCCGCACAGGCCCGCCAGCCAGCCGGTCTTGACCGCGCCACCGCGGTGCAGCGACGTGATCAGCGACTCCCAGCCGATGTCGGGCACGATCGCGTCGACGCGCGCGTCGAGTGCGGCGGCGATGTACTGGATCGTCGCGCCGTAGCTCGTCCCGCTCATCCCGACGCGCGGGTCGCCGGGCGCGTCGAGCTGCGCCTCCGGCTGGGCGGCGACGAAGTCGATGATCGCTCGGATGTCGCGGCCCTCCACCGCGGGCGAGTCGAACATGATGCTGCCGCCCGACGCCCCGATCCCGCGCGCGTCCCACGTCAGGACGTTGTAGCCCGCGCCGCGCAGCGTCGCGAGGCCGATGCGGTCGCCGACGTCCTGGTCGGCCCGCGTCTCGCCGGGGCTCGGATAGGGCGAGCCGACGAGCACGGTCGGCGCGACGCCGTTCGCCGGAGCCGTCGTGGGACCGTAGAAGTGCACCGCGATCTGCGTTCCGTCGAAGGAGGAGACGACCGCGTCGCGCGCGGCGGCCGGCGCCGCCGAAGCGGCCGCGCTCGCGAGCGCGCCGACGCACGCGAGAATCCCGATGAGCAGCCGCCTCCCACGCCCCACGTTCCGAACCCTAGGGGTGACCGGCGCGCGCCGCGCCTGCAAGCGCGTCCCGCCGCCGTCAGCCGGGGATGCCGGCGCGCTCGAGCTTCCCGTGCCCGTTGCTCGAGAGCGTGTGCTCGAACGTCGGAACGTCGGGATCGGGCGGCGCGTTGAGGCGCCGCTCCAGCTCGCCGAGGACGACGCCGAACACGAGGTGGCGCCACGTTGCCTGCGCGAACGCGCGCGAGCTGCCGGCGAGGCGCGGCAGCTCGGCGCGGGCGGGGTGCACGCGGTCGACGGCGAGCGTCAGCGGCCAGGTCGCGACGTGCTCGGTGAGCGCGACGAGCGGTCCACGGCTCCACGACGGCAACGGCAGCCGCACCGCGACGTTCGTGTACGCAGCACCGAGCACCGCTCCGTTGGCGAGGTGCAGGGCGGCGCCGACGACGGGCCACGCGCGCCCGCGCGTGAAGGCCTTGCCGAGCAGTTCGCTGTCGTCGTAGTCGACGCCGAAGATCGGCTTGTCGAGCGGCTGCTGAGCCAGCCAGACTGCGGCGGCGATCGCCCCGGCGAAGGCTCCGCGAACGGTCTTGGCGCGATCGATCACCATGGGCTCACCTGACTGTAACGCCCGTCACGACCGCGGGTATGGCGTGGCATGGATCGAAGCCGACTGTTGGCGCGTGCCCAGGGCCGCGGAGTCAATCCCGTCATCTACTGGCTCGCGCGCGCGATCCTGCAGCCGTGCTTTCTCGTGTACTTCCGCATGAAGCGCATCGGGATGGAGCACGTGCCCGCGGAGGGGCCGTTGATCATCGCGTCCAACCACCGCTCGTTCATGGACCCGTGGGTCATCG
>DASZDB010000542.1:0-3920 GCA_035942495.1 Solirubrobacteraceae bacterium | reverse complement strand
TCGCTGCAGGACATCGAGACGCGCCGCGCGTTCGTGCACACGGCTCGTTCGGTGATCGACGTCTACGGCCAGCGCATCGACGCGACCGACAAGCTGTACCTCGCGGAGGCCGTACCGACGTTGATCGTGTGGGGGGAAGCCGACCAGATCATCCCCGCGCGGCACGGCATCCGCGCGCACGAGCTCATGCCCGGCAGCCGGCTGCGGATCTTCGCGGGCGCCGGCCATTTCCCGCACCACGAGGATCCCATCGGCTTCGTCACGACCCTGCGCGAGTTCGTCGCCACGACAACGCCGTCCGAGCCCGACGACGACCGCCTGCGCCGGCTCGTCGTCGAGCACGGCAGCCGTGCGGCATAGCGTCAGACGGCGACGGTCACGTCGTAGCTCTTCGCGTCGGGCTCGGTGAACCGCGCCAGCGCCTCGCCATCGCCCGTCAGCTCCTCGCGCGTCCGCTTGGCGAGCTTCCCGAACGGCTGCAGCTCGAGCGTCGCGACCTTGCGCTTGACCGCGAGCGTCCAGATCCCGGCGACGACTCCGTCGACGAGAAACGTGGCCTTCACGCGCAGGTTCTTCGTCGTCACGAGCGGGCGGTGCTCGTCTGCGATGACGCGGGTGCGGTCGTCGTAGGCGAGCACGAGGTTGTCGAACTCCGGCAGGAACCGCACGGGAGCGGGCGCGTCGGCGCCGGGCCGCGGAGCGCCGGGCAGGTCGAACAGCTCGCGACCGCGCGGGTCGGTGAAGACCGCCAGCTCGCCGCGCATCCCATCGAGCACCCGCTTGCACCCGCCGATCCCCGACCACGCCTGCACGTCGGCCGCGCCGGCCGGACCGAACGCGCCGAGGTAGCGCGTGACGAGCGCCTCGGGCGCCGCCGAGGCGAGCGCGCCGTCGAGGAACTCCTCCGCCAGCGCGAACTCGCATACACGGGGAAAGCCCCACCGCGCAGCGGTGTCGGGCACCATCACGAGCGGCACGAGCGTGCGCGCCGCGTAGCCCAGCGCGCGGTTGTTGACGTCGGGGAAGCGCTCCTGCAGCCCGACGCGGATGGCGTCGAACGTCAGCGGCCGACCCGCCAGCAGCTCGCGCGTCGCCGACACGACCGCCTCGGGATCGAGGTTCTCCGCCCGCGCGCCGAGCACGCGCAGCGCGACCGACATCGGCGGCTGCAGCGCCAGGCGCAGCGCCGCGTAGTCGGCTGCGCTGAAGAGGTGCAGCGTCGAGCGCATGAGCGTGGCCCGCACGACCGCGCGCTGCGCGAGCGCGTTCGCCAGCGCGTCGGCAGAGAACCCTTCCAGCCGCGTCCACAATCCGATGAACGGGTGCTTGGGCTCCTGCGCCTGCATGCCCGCGAGCCGCTCGACGGCGCTCGGCACGTCGCAATCGGCGGCGCGCTCGAGCAGCATCTGGCGTGCGAGCGTCGCGCGGTTGAGCTCTTGCACGCTCAGAACCGCCGGTGCGCTCATCCGCGCAGCTCGTCGGCCAGCATGTCCATCAGCAGCGCGTCGTGCCAGTGTCCGTCCGCGCCGCGCTCGTAGGCGCGCATGATGCCGACCGAGCGAAAGCCGATCGACTCGTATACGGCGATCGCGCGCTCGTTGGCCGCGGCGGGGTCGATGATCAAGCGGTGGTGGCCGCACTCGCCGATGAGCCAGGCCGCGGCCATCCGCAGGGCCTGCGGCCCGAGTCCCGCGCCGTGGATGGCGGGGTCGAGGAAGATGTCCAGCCCCGCGTGGCGGTAGTCGGGCTCGTCCTCCTCATAGACCCCGAGCCAACCCGCCAGCCGGCCGTCGACCTCGATCGCGAAGGCGTCGTTTCCGGCCGCGTCCGCGACGAAACCGGCGCGATGGTGCTCGACGTCATCCGGCCGCGAGCCCCACCAGCGCGCCACCTCCGGCCGCGTGACCAGATCGGCGAGCACGGCGGCGTCGTCGGCGTGCAGCGCGCGCAGCACGATCCGCTGCGCGCGCAGCGTCGGCAGCTCGCGGTTCATGTGGACGCGCCCGCCGGCGCATCCGCCGGCTGCGCCGACGGCTGTTCCGCGGGCTCATCCGCCGGATCGCCCGCCATCCGCTTCAGCACTCGCGCGGATTCGCGATCCACCGCGTCCTTCATCGCCATCCCGAACACCGCGAGCAGGGACTCCGAGGCCAGCGGGTGCAGGCGCTCGAGCGCGTCCTGCACATCCGGCCAGCCGTCGCTGGGTCGCCCGGCGCGCTCGAACGGCGTCCACACCGTCTCGAGGAAGAGGTCGACGTAGGCCTGTGCCAAGCGGTCGGCGTGCTCGCGCACGTTGGCCGTGAACTCCAGCGAGCGCTCAAGCGACACGCCGAGGCGCTGCAGCTCCAGGCCCGCCTTCGCCAGCCGCGGGCTGAGGACCTCGAAGCGCCCGTCGGGCAGCTGGCGCACGAGCCCGATCGACAGCGCCTTCATGAGGTGCTTGGGGTCCGCCGTGCCCCACAGCGCGATGAGGTCGGCGATACCCACGTTCGCCGGCTCCTCGTCGCCGAACGGCCGCGCGAGCGCGTGCTTGAAGCGCAGGAGCTCGCTGCTGTCTCCGCCGGCGCCGTCCAGCAGGCGCTTGATGAGGTCGAGGTTGAAGCCCTCGCTCTGCAGCTCCTGGACGAGCTTCAGGCGCGCGACGTGCTCGGCGCCGTAGTAGCCGGTGCGACCGCGCAGCACCGGCGGCGGCAGCAGCCCGCGCGAATGGTGCGCGCGGATGTTGCGCACGGTCATGCCGATCTTGCGAGCAAGCTCGTCGATCGTCAGATCCTTGTCATCGTCCGATGTCACATACGAAACGATACGGCGCCGGGCGGTCGCCCGTCCACTCCGCCGGTGCGGCGCGCGGCCGTGTACGGTCGGCAGCGCGTTGACAGCGGAGACCGAGCGCCGTGATAGTTGCCGGGTGTCCCCGATCGTCCCCCACTTCGAGATCGCCGAGGACGATGCGGACGCCGGCGCTCACCTCATCAGCCTGCGCGGCGAGATCCACGTCACCACGGCGCCGCGCCTCTCCGAACACCTGGCCGACGCGATCGAGAGCGGCAAGACCGCGATCGTGCTCGACATGTCCGACGTCGAGTTCATCGACTCGACCGGGCTGACCGTGCTGCTCAACGCCCTGCGCCTCGTCGGCCAGCGCGACGGCGCGCTCGCGCTCGTCTGCACGAACCCGACCGTCCTGCGGCTCTTTCAGATCACGGGCCTCGAGAGCACGTTCGACATCTTCGATGACCGCGCGAAGGCCATCGCGCACGTCACGCGGGCGCAGTAGCGCGGCGTCGGGCTACAGCTGAGCGGAGGGCAGCTCGGCCGGTGCGCCGAAGGGCGCGAGCACGGCCGGCAGCTTGACCGAGCCGTCGTCGCGCTGACCATTCTCCAGCACCGCGATGAGCGTCCGGCTCACAGCGACCGCGGTGCCGTTGAGCGTGTGCAGGATCTCCGGCTTGCCGTTCTCGCGGCGCAGCCTGATCTCCAGGCGGCGGGCCTGGAAGTCCGTCGTGTTCGACGTCGACGTGACCTCGCGGTAACGCCCCTGCCCCGGCAGCCAGGCTTCGATGTCGTACTTCTTCGCCGCGCTGGCGCCGAGATCGTTCACCGCGATGTTGACGACGCGGTAGGGAACCTCGAGCGCGGCGAAGATCTCCTCCTCGATCGCCAGCAGCCGCTCGTGCTCGGCCGCGCTCGCCGACGGCTCGACGAACGAGAACATCTCGACCTTGTCGAACTGGTGCACGCGGAAGATCCCCCGCGTGTCCTTGCCGTACGTCCCGGCCTCGCGACGGAAGCAGGTGGAGAAGCCGGCGTAGCGCAGCGGGAGATCGTCGGCAGCCAGGATCTCGTCCATGTGCAAGCCGGCGAGGGGGACCTCGGAGGTCCCGACGAGGTACAGCTCGTCCTCGGGGATCCGGTACAGC
>DASZDB010000541.1:0-3246 GCA_035942495.1 Solirubrobacteraceae bacterium | reverse complement strand
GACCGCTTCGCCTGGGACGAGTCGTCGACGTACGTGCACCTGCCGCCGTACTTCGAGGGGATGCCGGCGCAGCCGGGTCCCGTGTCCGACATCGAGGGCGCGCGCGTGCTCGCGCTGCTCGGCGACTCGGTCACGACGGACCACATCTCGCCCGCCGGCTCGATCAAGCCCGACTCCCCGGCGGGGCTGTACCTGCAGGCGCACGGCGTTTCGCCGCGCGACTTCAACAGCTACGGCGCGCGGCGCGGCAACCACGAGGTCATGGTGCGCGGCACGTTCGCGAACATCCGCCTGCGCAACCAGCTCGCGCCCGGCACGGAGGGCGGCGTGACGACGAAGTTCTCGGCGCACAGGTCCCCGGTCCAGATGCCGATCTACGAGGCGGCGCTGCAGTACATGGAGGAGGGCACCCCTCTGGTCGTGCTCGCCGGCAAGGAGTACGGGTCGGGCTCGTCGCGCGACTGGGCGGCCAAGGGGACCCGGCTGTTGGGGGTGCGCGCGGTGCTGGCGCAGTCCTTCGAGCGCATCCACCGCTCCAACCTCATCGGCATGGGGGTGCTGCCCCTGCAGCTGCCGGCCGCGCCCGGTGACCTGGGGCTGACGGGCGAAGAGGTCTTCTCGATCACCGGCCTTGCCGAGCCGATGAACGCGGGCACCCAGATCCCCGACGAGGTGGTCGTGCGCGCCGACGACCGCGAGTTCAAGGCGCGCGTGCGGATCGACACCCCGCAGGAGGCGGAGTACTTCCGCCACGGCGGGATCCTGCAGTACGTGCTGCGCCAGCTCCGCGACCGCTGAGTCCTGCGCGCGTGTGCGCGCTGTCTTGTCACACGAGCGCGTTGTTCCGTCACGTCTCGGGCGGGAGCATCGCTCCGCATGGAGGGGTCTTGCGGAAAGCGTCCCGCTGCGGGACGGAATGCGCGAGACCCCTTCGACGTCGCGCTCGCGCGGTGCGCGGTGCGTCAGCATGGAGTCGTCGCCGGTTGGCAGCTTGCCGAACTGGGGCTCGGCGCGAGCGGTGTGCGCAATCGGGTCGCCACGGGCCGGCTGCACCGCGTGCATAGCGGTGTCTTCGCGGTCGGCCACCCGCGCCTCACGCGCAACGGGCGTTTCATGGCCGCCGTCCTCGCGTGCGGGTGCGGCGCATATGCGTCACATTGGTGCGCGGCGGCGCTGCTCGAACTCGGGCTCGGCGTGCGCAGGCTGATCGACATCGCTGCGCCACAGTCGCGAGGTCGAACGCGCAACGGCATCCGTGTGCACACGGGCGCGACGCTCTTGCCCCAGGACGTCACCCTCATCGACGACATCCCGTGCACGTCCCTCGCCCGCACCTTGCTCGACATCGCTGAGGCCGGAACGGGTCGCGAGGTCGAGCGCGCGCTCGACCGAGCCGAGCAGCGGGAGATCCTCGACATGCGCGCGATCGACGACGTGCTGGACCGCGCCAACGGCCGCCGCGGCGCCAAGCTCCTGCGCGCCGTCCTCGACGAGCACCGAGTCGGCAGCACGCTGACGCGCAACGACCTCGAGGAGGCGTACCTCGCCGTCGCCCGCGCCGCCGAACTGCCGCCGGACGGCGTGAACATCTGGATCCCGTTCCCGGACGGGGGCGGCGCCGAGGCCGACTTCCTCTACCGCGAGCAGGGCCTCATCGTCGAGGTCGACGGCCGCGACGTCCACGCGACGCGACGCGCGTTCCATGCTGACCGCCGACGCGATCAGCGGCTCATGCTGCTCGGCTGGCGCGTCGTGCGCTTCACATGGCGCCAGGTCATGTTCGAGCCGGCGTACGTCGCGGCGACGCTGCGGGGACTGCTGGGCTAAGCGCGGCGGCACGAGGCGCAGCGCCCGTGCACCACGGCCTCGATGCGCTCGTGCTCGAAGCCGCGCCGCGCCGCCGCGCGCTCGAGCACTGCCGTCTCGAGGTCGGCGTCGAGATCCTCCATCGAGCCGCAGATCGTGCACACGAGATGGTGGTGCGGCTCGCTGCGCGGGTCGAACAGCGTCGTCCCGGCCCGCTGCACGCGCCGCACCATGCCGAGCTCCTCGAGCAGCTCGAGCGTCGCGTAGATCGTCGGCAGCGAGACGTTGGGCAGGCGGTCGGCGACGGAGTCGAGCAGCTCATCCGCCGTGACGTGGCGGTCGAGCTCGCGCAGCGCGCGGTGCAGCACGACGCGCTGCGGGGTAACCCGCATGCCGCGCGCGCGCAGGGCTGTCGAGAGGTCGTCGCTCACGCTATGCATCTTAGGGAATCCTACTTAGGTAGACCTTATTACAAGACGTTTGTAGTTCTGCTAGGCTACCAAACATGACCGCCGCCGACATCGCCCTCGTCCGCCGCTGGCGCGCCGCCGACGAGCGCCAACGCCTGCTGCAGGTCATCCAGCCTGCGCTGATCGGGCTCATCGACGGCACGATCTCCACCCTCGCGCCGATCTTCGCGACCGCGTACATCGCCGGCTCGCACGCCGCGCTGCTCGTCGGCCTCGCCGCCGCGCTCGGCGCCGCGATCAGCATGGGCATGTCCGAGGGCCTCTCAGACGACGGCCAGATCACCGGTCGCGGTGCCGCCTTGTCGCGCGGCATGATCACCGGCGTCGCCACCTTCGTCGGCGGCACCGCGCACGCGCTGCCGTTTCTCATCAACGACGTCGACACGGCGCTCACCGTCGCGTACATCGTCGTCTCGATCGAGCTCGTCCTCATCGCGTGGGTGCGCAAGCGGTTCCTCGGGGTGCCGCTGAAGACGTCGCTCATCCAGGTCACGCTCGGCGGCATCATCGTCGCCACCGTCGGCGTTCTCGTCGGACACGCGTAGCGCCGCCGCGATAGCCTGACCGCGGTGCGCCGGGAAGTCTGGTCGGCACGGATTCCCGCTGGCCAGACGAGAGGACCCGCCCGTGCCCGTGCCCGCCATCGCCGCCTCCGTCGGCGTCGCCGACGTCCTGACGGACCTCTTCATCGTCCTGCTCGCCGCGAAGCTCGGCGACGAGCTGTTTCGGCGCCTGCGCCAGCCGACGCTCGTCGGCGAGATCCTCGCCGGCCTGCTCGTCGGCCCGGCCGTCCTCGGCCTCGTCGAGCCCAGCGAGGTGCTCGAGGTGTTCGCCGAGCTCGGCGTCGTCTTCCTGCTGTTCTGGGTGGGGCTCGAGACGAGGCTCTCAGACCTGCGCGAGGTCGGCTCGACCGCGATATCCGTCGGCATCCTCGGCGTCGCGATCCCGTTCGCCGGAGGTCTCGCGCTCG
>DASZDB010000540.1:0-2931 GCA_035942495.1 Solirubrobacteraceae bacterium | reverse complement strand
GTCAGCGCGCTGGACGGCCGCGTCACCAACGGCGGCGTCGCGCGCTACGGCGACCTCGAGGGTCGCCACCTCAACGCCGTCTCGCCGCGTACGTTCGGACCCGAGGTCATCGCGCTGCACGTCGAGACGCGCCAGTCGAACATCTACGTCGCGCAGGCCGCCCGCACGCGCGTGTTCGGCGGCGACGAACAGCTCGACGTCAAGCGCGACCTCTTCCAGGCCGAGGACTACATCCAGCAGGTCCTGAGCTTCGACGTCCGGCAGGACGAGCCCGTCCGCGTCGAGAAGCTCGTCTCGCTGTACACCTCACGCGACCGCGCGATCTACGAGCCGCTGACGAACGCGGGCAAGTCGGTCGGCCGCTACCCCGACTTCGCCGAGGCGCTGCAGCGCCACGCCCGCGCGTGGGACGAGCTGTGGCGCTCCAGCGACGTCGTCGTCCCGGGCAACGAGCGCGTGCAGCACCTGCTGCGGCTGCACATCTCGCACATCCTGCAGGTCTGCTCGCTGCACACGACCAACCACGACGCCGGCGTCCCGGCGCGCGGCCTCAACGGCGAGGCCTACCGCGGCCACGTGTTCTGGGACGAGCTGTACGTCTTTCGCTACCTCACCTCCCGCTTCCCGGAGATCACGCGCGAGCTGATCATGTACCGCTACCGGCGTCTCGGGGAGGCGCGCGCGGCGGCGCGCGAGGCCGGGTACCGCGGCGCGATGTTCCCGTGGCAGAGCGGCAGCGACGGCAGCGAAGAGACGCAGGTCGTGCACCTGAACCCGCTGTCGGGGCAGTGGGACCCCGACCTCAGCCACCGCCAGCGCCACGTCAACGCAGCGATCTTCTACAACGTCTGGCACTACCACCAGGCGACCGACGACCTCGACTTCCTGCGCGATCACGGTGCCGAGATCATGCTCGAGATCGCCCGCTTCTGGAGCTCGATCGCGCACCTCAACCCCGAGCGCGACCGCTACGAGATCCACGGCGTCATGGGCCCTGACGAGTTTCACGAGAAGTACCCCGGCGCGCCCGAGAGCGGGCTGCGCAACAACGCCTACACGAACATCATGGTCGCCTGGATCTGCGAGCAGGCGCAGGTCGTCCTCGGGCTGCTGACCGAGCGCCGGCGCGACACGCTGCGCGCCAAGCTCGGCCTCACCGACGACGAGATCGCGACCTGGCAGCAGATGAGCGAGAAGATGTACGTGCCCTTCCACGGCGACGGGATCATCAGCCAGTTCGAGGGCTACGACGACCTCGAGGAGCTCGACTGGGACGCCTACCGCGCCAAGCACGAGAACATCCAGCGCCTCGACCGGATCCTGCGCGCCGAGGGCGACGAGGCCGACCGCTACAAGCTCGCCAAGCAGGCCGACACGGTGCTGCTGTTCTTCCTCTTCTCGCCCGACGAGATCGCCGGCCTGTTCGAGCGCCTGGGCTATGAGTGGGGCCCCGAGAGCGCGCGGCGCAACATCGACTACTACGACGAGCGCACCTCGCACGGGTCGACGCTGAGCTATATCGCCCACGCCGGCGTGCTCGCGCCAATCGATCCCGACCACTCGTGGGAGCGCTTCCTCGTCGCGCTCGAGAGCGATGTCGGCGACGTCCAGGGCGGCACGACGAAGGAGGGCATCCACCTCGGCGTGATGGCCGGGACGATCGACCTCGTCCAGCGCGCCTACACCGGGGCGGAGATCCGCGACGGCATCCTGTTCTTCGCGCCGACGCTGACCGACAAGCTCAACGGCCTGTCGTTTCCGATGCAGGTGCACGGCACGCCGATCCGCGTGACGATCCGCAACGGCGAGCTGACGGTGGTCATCACCGGCGGCTTCAGCCGCGCGATCAAGGTCGGCATCGGCGACGACGTGCGCGAGGTGGGAGCCGGCGAGCGCTGCACGTTCACGCTCGAGCCGCCACCGGCGGCCGTCGGCCACGGCAGCGAGGCGCAAGGGGGAACATGACCACGCAGCGTGGATTTCGCGGGGCGATCTTCGACGTCGACGGCGTGCTCGTCGACTCGCCGCACGAGGCGGCCTGGCGCGACGCCTTTCAGGAGCTCATGGAGGGGGCCTGGGCCGACATCCGCGACCAGACGAGCTGGACCCCCGACGCGTTCACCTCGCGGGTCTACCAGGAGGTCCTCTCCGGCAAGCCGCGCATGGCCGGCGCGATGGGCGCGCTCGAGCACTTCGGCGTGCCCGATCCGGACTCGCGCGTCGAGGCATACGCTGACCGCAAGCAGGAGATGGTCGTCGAGCTCATCGAGGCGGGCAGGTTCTCCGCCTATCCCGACGCGCTGCGCTTCGTGATCGCGGTCAAGGACGCCGGGATGAGGATCGCCGCCGCCTCCTCGTCGAAGAACGCGGGCCTGTTTCTGCGCAAGATCCGCCTGGACAGCTTCGCCGAGGAGGAGGGCCTGTCGCCGGACTGGATGACGGACGGGCTGACGCTGCTCGACGCCTTCGACGTCGACATCTCCGGCCGCGAGTTCGCCAAGGGCAAGCCGCACCCCGAGATCTTCCTCACCGCCGCCGGCGAGCTGGGCATCGAGCCGTCCGGCGCGTTCGTCATCGAGGACGCCGAGTCGGGCATCCAGGCGGCCAAGGCCGGCGAGTTCGCCGGGCTGGGCGTCGCGCGCCACGACGACGAGGCGCTGCTCGAGCGCGCGCACGCCGACATCGTCGTCACATCGCTCGACGCGATCTCGCTGGAGGCGCTCTCCGAGGGCCGTCTCGAGCGGCGCGCGGGCTGACACGCGGCGGCCGCGGGCCGCCGATCCGAGGACGTCGCGCTGCGTTTGTCACAATGACCGCCCGCGCGCAACGCCGTGCGCGCTCTCAGCAAGCGACTTAAGGACTTTCGTCAGTGGCAAAGCAGCGCAACCGTGGCAAGCCCACGCGCCGACGTGACAAGAAGGGCGGGCCCGG
>DASZDB010000539.1:0-2710 GCA_035942495.1 Solirubrobacteraceae bacterium | reverse complement strand
CATCCGTGATCTCTCAGAAGGACGTTCGCGCTTCTGCGAGCTCGAGCGCTCGCTGGCGGGCATCAGCCCCCGGACGCTCTCGCTGCGCCTGCGCGCGCTCGAGGAGGAGGGGATCGTCGAGCGCGACACGTTCCCCGAGGTCCCGCCCCGCGTCGAGTATCAGCTGACCGAGAAGGGCCGCGCGCTGCTGCCGATCATCGACGGCATGCGCACGTACGGCACGCGCTGGCTAGGCGCGCACTGTGCTGACCTCCCGGCCACTGACGTCGCACCCGCCGGCGAGACGGTCGGCGCGGCCGCGTAGCGGCGCCTCGCTCGGCTCAGACGCCTCCTGCGCCTTGCGGCGCTCGCGCCGCGCGCTCCAGCGCAGCACCGGGCGCTCGCACACGAACCAGCTGAGCGCGGCCAACGCCAGCGACGGGACCAGCGCGACCGCCGTCCCCAGGACCGGGTCCAGCGGCAGCAGGTCGTAACCGCGCAGGACCATGAGCACGGGGACGTGCCACAGGTAGAAGCCGTAGGAGATGATCCCGATCGCCGGCAGCACCCGGCCGCCGAGGACGCGGCTGCGCGGCGCGATCGCCAAGGCGCCGACGATCAGCGCGAAGCCGACGGCCGCAGGCACGTCACGCATGATCGAGAACAGCATCGTGGCGTCGATCCCGCGCGCGGGCGCCGCGGCCTTGGCGAACGCGTCGGCGAGCACGAGCGCGATCCCGGCGCTGACCACGATCCGCTTCGTCGCCGTGTCGATCGTGCGCCCGTGCGCGACGAGCGCAGCGAGCATCCCGAGCGCGAAGTACGGCAGCATCGCGGCGAGCGTCTTGGAGAAGGTCATGCTCAGTCCCTGGCCGGCGATCGTCCAGTTGTAGATGACGCCGCCCACCACCAGCGCGAGCGGCACGGCTGCGAGCGAGCGGCGTTGGCGTGGCAGTCGCAACGCCAGCCAGCCGATCAGCGGCAGCACCGCGTAGAAGCTCACCTCGACGGCGAGCGACCACATCGGCGGGTTGAGCTTCATGACGCTGCCGGGCGACAGGTTCTGGCCGAAGACGAGAAACAGCGGCAGCTCGTCGACCGGCGGCAGCCGCAGGCCGGGGGTTCCCTGCAACCCCCACAACAGGAGGATCGAGCCGCCGAGCGCGACGTAGTAGGCGGGCAGGATCCGCGCGGCGCGCGTGCGCACATAGCGCCCGATGCTGGGCGGGCGCCGCTCGCCCAGCGCGGCGGCGAACCAGGGGCGCGACAGCAGGAAGCCCGACAGCACGAAGAACAGGACCAAGCCGAGACGCAGCTCGTGGACGGCGTAGTCGCCGACCGTCGAGCGATCCGTGGCGCTCGGCTCGGGCATCGTGTACAGCCATCCGTGGAAGACGAAGATCGACAGCGCAGCGAGGCCGCGCAGGCCGTCCAGCGATGCCAGCCGCCGGTCTGCTCTCGTGTGCGAGGCGTCCGCCGTCTGCGTGACGTCGGGCGCTTGCATGTGGCTCTCGATGCTAGCCAGCCCGGTGGCGTGCCGCCGCAGTGGCGCGCCAGGCCGCGCGCGTCGCCGGCGCGTGCGTGGCAGGATGCGCTCGATGAGCGACAACACCCACAAGCGCTGGGTGCAGCACTCCAACGCGGTGCTGCGCGCGGCAGGGCTGCGTGCGAGCGCCGGTCGCACCGCCGTGGTGGAGCTGCTCAGCCGCCAGAGCTGTCTCCTCACGGCCCAGGAGATCGCCGACCAGCTGCGCGACGAGGGCAGCGCGGGGTCGACCGCGACGGTCTACCGCGCGCTGGAGACGCTGCACGAGCTCGGCCTGCTGCGCCGGTTCGACGCCGAGGGCGTCGCGCGCTACGAGCCGGTCGATCCCTCCGGTGACCATCACCACCACATCGTGCTCGAGGAAACGGGCGATGTCGTGCCGTTCGACGACGCCGAGCTCGAGCGCGCGATCGCGGGCATCGGACAGCGGCTGGGCCTGATCGTCACGAGCCACGACATCATCCTGCGGGGGCGGCTGATCGACGATCCACCGGAGTCCGACTAGGTGCGTGATTGCATCTAAGCGTCGAGCTTGTGCGTATGCCGCCCCGGTTCCGGCGCGGGGCCGTCGGGTATGGCGAAGCTACTCGCACCCCATCGGAGGAGAGGACCCATGGCCGACGAGCATCCGGAAAACACCACACCCGACGCCACCGACGACGACGTCAGTCGCATCGACGAGGACAACACCGCCCAGGGCGACGCTCGCCCCGGAGCAAGCGCGGACGAGGGCGCGGGCGCGAGCCCGGACCCGAGCGACGCGCAGCACACCGACGATCCGAAGGGCAGCCAGCGCCCCGTCTGAGAAGGCGCAACCGCGTGCGCAACGACCCCGGCGCCCCGGCGCTGGGGTCGCCGCGTCAACGGGGGCGGCGTTGCATCGAGCAGGAGGCGAGCGCCGGGAGGCGAACGCACCGCCATGCGCCACCGTCCCCTGCACGCCGCCCTCAGCGCCTTCGTCGACGAGGCCGCCTGGCAGCTCGCCGAGGCGACCGCCGGCGGCGACGAGGTGCCGTTCGAGATCGTCGAGTCGCGCGGTGCGCGGCGCGACACGCCGCTGTACTGCTACCGGCCGCTGACCGAGAACTTCATCCGCGACCGCAGGGGCGTGCTCGAGCTGCTGCCGTCCTATCCGGCCGCCGTACGCGCGCTGGCCGCCCTCGACGGCGTCGGCGACTACCTGCG
>DASZDB010000538.1:0-2507 GCA_035942495.1 Solirubrobacteraceae bacterium | reverse complement strand
GCGCGGCTGATCCCGACCTCGTCGTGTGCGAGGTCGCGGGGCTGGACGCCGATCTCGTCGCGGTCGAGGCGCTCGCGCGCCTGCGCCTCGAGGCGCGCCGGCTGGGCTGCGGGCTGCGGCTGCGCGGTCCCTCGCGGGCGCTCGAGCAGATGCTCGCCTTCTGCGGCCTGTGCGAGGTCCTGCCGCTCGAGGAGGGGTCGCCGCCTCGGTTCGTGGGGCGGTAGCGACCGACGCCGATGAACCTGGCCGGGTGTGGTCGTGCCCGAATCGGGCGCTCAACGCGATGCGCGCCGCCACCCGAAACGCCGGCTAACGGAGCGGAGCGCTAAAGCGGATGCCGCCAGCACGGAGCTTGACCGTGACCGGGATGCTCTGGCCGGCCATCCGAAGCGTGGCGCGACCTGAGCGGGCGAGCTGCACGGTGCGCGCTCCTTCCATGTCGAAGCGAAGCTGGCGCTCGATGGTTCCGAGCGGCGGCAGGTCCTTCAGCGGCGCCGACGCGACCACCGGCAGGTGCACGCCGCCGACGATGAGCGTCGGCGGCGCGAGCGAGATGCGACGTTCGCGGACGTTCGTGGCGCGCACCAGCAGCGTCAGGCTGGCGCGCTGGCGGCGGATGCCCGCGGGCGAGGGCTCGAGAAGAAACAGCGGTGCAAGGATCTCAACCTCCACGCGCTGCGTCGGCATCGGAAGCGAGCTCCTGCTCGCAGCGGCGATCGTCAGCATCGCCGCGGTGACGAGGGCCGCCGCCGCGATCGACGCGAGCAGCATCTGGCGATCGCGGCTAAGCGGAGAGCTCATAGCGGGGGAACCAGGATGTTAAGCCCGCGCGATGCGCGGCGCCAGCCGCCGGCGTTCGCGTGGACAGAGAACCGCCGGACGGCCTCGCGCGCCAGCGGCTCGTTCGGGTTGCGCCGCAGGGCGCTGCGCGCGGCGGGGCGCGGGTCGAGGCCGGCTCGCGCGCGAACCACGGCGAGGCCGTACCATGGCCGCCAGTTCTCGGGATCGCGTTCGATCGCCTCGCCGATCATGCGTATGGCGCGAGAGCGGTCGTCCATCTCCAGCGCGCAGCGCGCGAGCAGCTCGTAGCCCTGCGGGCGAACGCCGACGCCGTTCAGCGATTGGCGGGCGAGCGTCTCGACGCGCTCGCAGCGACCGCGCTCGAGCTGGGCGATCGCCTTCTCCAGCCGGCCCTGGGACCCGTGCAGCGCCAGCGGGACGAGCGCCATGACCGCGGACAATGCCCCGGCCACGGCGAACCGGGGCACCAGCGCGAGGATCGGGCGACCGACCGGCTGCTCACGGACGCGGGCGATGGCCGTCCCACCAAGCGCGAAAAGCCACAACGTCACCGCCGGGAGCTCCCAGTGCCAGTCGGCACCGGCTGCCACCAACCAGGTCGCGCAGGCGGCAAGGATCGTGGCGAACAGCGCGCGATCGGGGCCCCGAACGCGCCGCGCGAGGCCGATCAGGATCGCCAACAGCGTGGCAGCCAGCAGCGCCAGACCGACGAGTCCCAGTTCGCTCATCACCTCCAGGTACAACGAGTGGGCGTTGCGGACGAAATCCGAGTTGCGGCGCTCGCGCTCCCAGCTGAGCTCGAACGTCCCGGCGCCACGCCCGCGCAGCGGCTGCGCCTCGAGCTCGCCGAACGCGACGCGCCAGAACTCGAGCCGTCCGTTGTTGTCAGCCTGCACAAGCCGGCTGCGCACGTCGTCTGTTGTCGCGGCGGGGACCGGGGGGGCATCGACGAACGCCTCGTACTGCCTGCGGACGTCGAAGGCGATCGCCGCGGCCGCCACGACCACGGCAAGCACGCCGGCGCCGGCGCCGAGCACGAGCCGTCGCGTCTGCGGGGGCACGCGCAGCTCGCCGACGGCTCGATCGCTCACGAGCAGCAGCGCCCGCACGATCGCCGCGCCGAGTGCACAGAGCGCCAGCACGACGGCGATATGCTCGCCCTGGTCTCGTGCGGCCTGCGTGAGCGGGTTCGCCGAGAACAGCAGCCGGGCGTCATACGTGCGCGTCACAGCGATGGTGGTCGCTGGCACCGCCGCCGCAAGACCGGCCGCCAGCGCGCGCGGATGGCCGACGACCAAGAAGACGACGAGCCCGATGATCGCGGCGGCCAGAGCACCGCGGGAGAGCGTCAGCAGCAGCGCCGCGCTCAGCACGGGCAGGGCGGCGGCCGCGAGCACGCGAGCCGGCCGGGAGGCGCGCTCGCTGCATGTCAGGCCGAAACACAGGACGATCCCCAGCGCGGCCAGCAGCCCCAGCGAGTTCGAGTACGTGATCGGGTAGTTCAGCCGGATGTCGGCAGCACTCGTCGTCGCGGGCAATACGTCGGGCAGCAGTCGGCTCGCCAGTGCCGCGGCGCAGACCACGACGATGGCGAGCGCCATCGCGCCCACCATCCAGCGCAGTCGCCATGCCTGCCCGCCCAGCGACGCGAAGAGCGCGAGGGCGAGCAGGTACAGCAGCGTGCGATCGAACTCGAGGAGCGCGCG
>DASZDB010000537.1:0-5656 GCA_035942495.1 Solirubrobacteraceae bacterium | reverse complement strand
CGGCTCGGTCGAGCGCGGTCCCTCGGCGTACCCGCAGCCCGTGTACGAGGCGCGGGTCGCCGACGGGCGCGTGGAGGTGCGCGCCGCGAGCTAACGGGCGAGGGGGGAGGGGGGCCGATCCGGCCCTTCGGGCGGTTTCCTCTCGGCCCCCTCCCCATCGCTACCGGCTGACGGGATGAACGGCGCTGGTTAGCGCGACCGGACTGTCACGTCGCTGAACGCTGCGCGCTGCCGGCGAGCAGCCTGCGTCGCGGACTCATCTCGGATCTCCCACCGCGAGCGCGGCGTCGGCTGGAGCCCCGGCGTACGCGAACGGATGCTGGAAGGCGTCGAGCGCCTCGCGTGCGGCGACGGGGATGATGAAGAGCTCCTCGGTGCGCAGGTCGGCGACCGTGACGGTCACTGTGTCGTCGGCCGGGTTCCAGAGCAGGCGGATGTCGAGGCCGTCGCCGCGGCGGGCGTCGAGCTCGCGTGAGTTGTTCAGGGAGTTGGTCATGGGATGAGACTCCCGCGCCGCGCGCTCCCCGACATCGGGGCGCGACCCCCATCCGGACCCTGATGTTGGCGCCGGACCCTGAGGCCGCGAGCTGCGGCGCCTCAGCGCGGCGAGGGTGACATCGAGGTTCAGGGTGCGGGTTCAGGGTGCGCCCCCGATGTCGCGGAGGGGCCCGGCCGAAAGGCTGGCCGCACGTTCCCACCAGACCGAGAAGGAGCACCGCATGTCACCCCTGAAGCACTCGAAGAGCCTCGCCGCCCGGATGGGCCGCTGGAGCGCCGCTCATCGCAAGACGGCGATCTTCGGCTGGCTGGCGTTCGTCATCGTCTCGTTCGCGATCGGCGGCATGACCGGCACGAAGCAGATCGACCAGAACGACGCCAACGTCGGCGAGTCGCGCACCGCCGACCGGATCATCCACGACGCCGGCTTCGCCGTCGACGACAAGGGCGAGACGATCCGCGAGGTCCAGGAGATGGTGCTCCTGCAGTCCACCACCCTCACCGTCAAGGATCCGGCCTTCCGCGCAGCGGTCAAGGACGCGGAGAAGACGCTGGCCGCGTATCCCGAGGTGACGAAGCTCAAGTCGCCGCTGGGCGCCGGCAGCCAGGGCCTCGTCTCCGACGACCGCCACTCGGTGATGATCCAGTACGTCCCGAAGGGCGACGCCGAGGACGTCGCGCTGTACATCGAGAAGCTCGCGGCGGCGGTCGAGACGGTCGACGCGCGGCACGCGGCCATGACGCTCGAGTCGGTCGGCGCGTCGACGGACAAGGCGCTCGACGACGAGATCATGGGCGGCCTCGCCAAGGCCGGCATGATCTCGATCCCGCTGACGATCATCGTCCTGATGATCGTGCTCGGATCGCTCGTCGCGTCGCTCGTCCCGCTGACGATCGCGCTGTCGTCCATCGTCGCCACGTTCGGTCTCGTCGGCGTCGCCAGCCAGGTGATCCCGGCCAGCGAGAACATCATGGAGGTCGTCCTGCTCGTCGGTCTGGCGGTCGGAGTGGACTACGCGCTCTTCTACATGAGGCGCGAGCGCGAGGAGCGGGCTGCCGGACGCACCGAGGGTGCTGCCCTGCAGGCCGCCGCCGCGACGTCCGGACACGCGGTGCTCGTCTCGGGCATCACGGTCCTCATCGCCATGGCGGGGATGTTCCTCTCGGGCGACCAGACGTTCATGTCCTTCTCGGTCGGCACGATGATCGTCGTCGCCGTCGCGATGCTGGGCTCGCTGACCGTCCTGCCCGCCGTGCTCTCCAAGCTCGGCGACAAGGTCGAGAAGGGCCGCATCCCGTTCACGTCCGGTCGCCGCACCGCCGGTGACGGCGGCATCTGGGGCGTCGTCGTCGAAGGCGTCCTGCGCCGCCCGCTCGTCTCGGTGGTGGCGGCGACCGCGCTGCTGCTCACCCTCGCCGTCCCGACGCTCGGCCTGCATACCTCGCAGACCGGCATCGAGGGCATCACGAGCTCGGCCGTCGAGCCGTTCCAGAAGTTCCTGAAGGCGTTTCCCGGCACGCCGGACCCGGCCGTCGTCGCCATCAAGGGCGACGTGGACTCGGCCGCCGCGCAGGCCGCGATCGCCGACCTGAAGGCGAAGGGCCTCGCCACGCCGAACGGGCAGATCCACGCGCCGATCGACGTGGAGATCAACGGCGCCGGCAACGTCGCACGGGTCGAGGTGCCGCTCGCCGGCAACGGCACGAACGACGAGTCCAACGCCGCACTGGCCGTTCTGCGCGACAAGCTGATCCCGCAGACCGTCGGAAAGGTCGACGGGCTTGAGGTCGCCGTCACCGGCAGCACCGCCAACTCGCAGGACTTCAACGAGGCTCAGACGAGCTCGGTCCCGCGCGTCTTCGGCTTCGTGCTGCTGTTCGCGTTCGGCCTGCTGCTCGTCACGTTCCGCTCGATCGTGATCGCGCTGAAGGCGATCGTCCTCAACCTGCTGTCCGTCGGAGCCGCCTACGGCGTCCTCGTCGCGGTCTTCCAGTGGGGCTGGGGCGAGAGCCTGATCGGGTTCACCTCAAACGGCGGGATCGCGAACTGGCTGCCGATGTTCATGTTCGTGATCCTGTTCGGCCTCTCGATGGACTACCACGTGTTCATCCTGAGCCGCATCCGCGAGGCCCACGACCGTGGCATGTCGACCGACCGGGCGATCGCGCACGGCATCAAGTCGACGGCCGGCACGGTCACGAGCGCCGCGTTCGTGATGGTCGGCGTGTTCGCCGTCTTCACGATGCTGCCGCTCGTCGACCTCAAGGAGATGGGTGTCGGCCTTGCGGTCGCCGTCCTGATCGACGCGACGATCGTCCGCGGCGTGCTCCTGCCGGCATCGATGAAGCTGCTCGGCGAGGCCAACTGGTACCTGCCGAAGTGGCTCGGCTGGCTGCCGCGCGGCCATCAGGAGGCACCGGTCGGGCACGCAGTGCCGGCGCCCGCCGCCTCGTAGTTCCCACCCCGACACGAAGAACCGGAGCGGCCGCTCGTGCGGCCGCTCCGTCGTTCTACGTCGCCCAGCGCAGGTCGTGACGCACATCAGCGCGTGCAGATCCGTCAAGTACGTCAACCCGATCCAGAGGAGCCCGAGCCCGGGGGATCGGTATGGGCCAACAAGGGCCGTCAAGCGCTGACAACTTAAACGGCGATCGCACCGCGCGGAGGCGTAGGGTCGGCAGTGTGACCCCGGCCTTCAGCGCAGTGCCGATCGTCGGCCGCGAGCCGGAGCTCGCGGCGATCGAGGCTGCGCTCGACGGCCTCGGCCAGGGAACGCCCGTGTGGCTGGCGCTCGAGGGCGAGCCCGGGATCGGCAAGACCCGCCTGCTCGCCGAGTGCCGCGCCCGCGCTGAGGATCGCGGCCACCTCGTGCTGAGCGGCTCGGCCGCCGAGTTCGAGCGCGACGTGCCGTTCAGCGTGTGGATCGACGCGCTCGACGCCTACGTCGCATCGCAGGACCTCGGTCGCCACGACGCCTGGAACGCCGGCCTCGCGCGCGAGCTGGGCGCGGTGCTGCCGCGGCTGCGGCCCGCCGCCGGCGGTCGCGGCGAGGAGCCGCTGGCCGACGAGCGCTACCGCATCTTCCGCGCGGTCACGACGCTGCTCGGCGTCCTGTCCGAGGACCAGGCGCTCGTGCTCGTGCTCGACGACCTGCACTGGAGCGACGGGGCCTCGCTGGAGCTCATCGCCTCCCTGCTGCGCCGCGGGACGAGCGCCGACGTGCTCGTCGCGCTGGCCTTCCGGCCGGCCCAGGCGCCGAGCCGCCTGCTCCATGCGCTGGCCACGGCGCAGGCCCCCGCCCAGCCGCTGACGCACCTGCGGCTGGGGCCGCTCGGCGAGCAGGCCGCGACGCAGCTGCTCGGCGGCCTCGAGGGGAGCGCCGCCGCGGCGATCGTGCGCCACAGCGGCGGCAACCCGTTCTACCTCGAGCAGCTCGCGCGCGCCGTGGAGGGCGGCGCGTTGCCGGCGCAGCTGCACGAGCCCGGCGCGGGTGAGCTGCCCGACGCCGTCGCGGCGTCGCTCGGAGACGAGCTCGCGGCGGTGCCGCCGACGGCGCGCGCGCTGCTCGACGCGGCGGCCGTCGCCGGCGAGCCGTTCGAGCCCGACCTCGCCGCGACCATCGCCGGGCTGGAGATCGCGGACGCCTTCACCGCGCTGGACAGCCTGCTCGCCGTCGATCTCGTGCGACCGACGAACGTCCCGCGGCGTTTTGCCTTCCGCCATCCGCTCGTCCGCCGCGCCGTCTACGAGGCGACGCCCGGCGGCTGGCGGCTGGCCGCCCACGCCCGTGCGGCCGCCGCGCTCGAGGCCAGCGGCGCGTCGGCCGCCGAGCGAGCCCACCACGTCGAGCAGGCCGCGTCGCAGGGCGACGACGCGGCGATCGCGCTGCTGCTCGAGGCCGGGGCCGACGCCGCGGCGCGCGCCCCCGCCGTGGCCGTGCGCTGGTTCTCGTCGGCGCTGCGGCTGCTGCCGAGCGCCGATCGCGACCGCCACGTCGACGTGCGCGTCGCGCTCGCCGGCGCCCAGCGCTCGCTCGGCGAGCTCGAGCGCTGCCGCGCGACGCTGCTGGAGGCCGGCGAGCTGCTGGCGCCCGGCGCCACGAGCCGGCGGGTTGAGCTCACCGCGCTGTGCGCCTCGGTCGAGCACTGGCTGGGCCGCCACGAGGAAGCGCACCGCCGGCTGACGTGGGCCTGGGAGGACCTGCCCGACCGCTCGAGCGCCGCCGCGGCCGCGCTGCAGGTGGAGCTCGCCGTCGACGGCCTGTACGGCATGGACCTCGAGCAGACGCTCGCCAACGGGCGCGGCGCGGTCGAGACGGCACGGCGCCTGGACGACCGTGTGCTGCGGGCGGCCGCCGCCGCCGTGCTCGCCCTCGGTGAGGCGCTGGCGGGCGAGATCGGCGCCGCCCGCGAGCGACGTGACGAGGCGGTCGGCCTGCTCGAGCGTTTCAGCGACGCGCAGCTGGCCGCGCGCCTGGACGTCCTGTACTACCTCGCGTGGGCCGACACGTACCTCGAGCGCTACGACGACGCGATCGCTCACGCCGACCGCGGCATCGCTGCCGCGCGCGCGACCGGCGCGGGGCGGCTGCTCGTGCCGCTCATGCTCGCCAAGGGCTATCCGTACCAGATGCAGGGCCGGCTTGCGGAGGCTATCGAGGTGGCGGAGACCGCGGTCGAGATCGCCCGGCTGTCGGCCAACCCGCACTACCTGTTCTGGGCCCTGTTCGAGGTCGGCTGGGCGCGCTACTTCGCGGGCCACCTCGACGCCGCCGTCGTCGCCTGCGAGGAGAGCGCGCGGATGGGCAGCCTCACCGGCGGCGCGATGCCGTCGGTCGGCGGCGGTCCGGGCTCCGCGCTCGCCGTCTGCCGGTTGGAGTCCGGTGACGCCGAAGGCGGGCGCGCGCTGATGCTCGAGGTCTTCGGCGAGCACCCCGAGCGCTGGGCGCCGACCGAGACGTGCTTCAACTGGGAGAGCCTCACGCTCGCCGAGCTGGCGCTCGGTGACGTCGATGCCGCCGATCGGCACGCCTCGCGCGCACAGGCCGACGCCGCCGCGCTGGACCTGCACCTGCCGCGCGCGCTGGCGGAGCGCTGCCGGTCGGCGGTGCAGCTCGCCCGCGGCGACGGCCCCGGCGCGGCGGACGCCGCCGCGGCC